>NZ_DBHLAM010000034.1:0-4659 GCF_057314195.1 Rodentibacter sp.
TTGAATTTGACTGCACACAAGCCACAGAAGCCATTCCTGCATGGGCGGCAGAAGAGGGTTACGAAGTAACTGATTTTGAACAAGTCGATGATGCTAAATGGAAAATTACCGTCATTAAATAAGATATAAAAGTGCGGCTCGATGTCTCGAAATTATGTGGCTGCTGCACAGAGCTGAAATGACCTCACAAAATAGCACCGCATTGGAAAAGGCTCCAATGCGGTGCTATTTTTATGACACAAACTTAATGTTCTTTGGCTTGTCGGATAGTTTCTAACGAATGATCCAACTATTGATGTTCGATGCCAAAAGCGAAACCTTCAGTGACGAAATGTTCGGACAATATAAATCTCATTTTCCTCCACCAGATGAACGATAAAAAATTGCATTCGGGCTGTTGCAGAACAGGAATCTACAGCATGGCGCAGATTAAAGAAGTGCCTCGGTGCAATAATTTTCCTTCCTTTGAGTTAAAAATTGGCTCTGTTTTTATTCGGTTTCACATTGTTCCATATGTTACAAGAAAAATTGTTTACAAGTAGAAGGGCAATTTTTATCGTTCGGAAGATAAAATTTGATAACTTGGCATTTGAACAGTAGGTGTATTTAGTCATAAAAAATCTGTCCCTTAATCGATCGGGGATTTAGTCCGATTTTTAGGGGACAGAACACTTCATTTTCTCTTTTTACTTAAGAAATAAGCATTATTTTATTAAAATTCATCTCTTTCGCTTTTTTGTAGCATAAATAAATATCTAAGAAGACCCAAATAAATCCTACAATGAGAAATAGAGAAATAATCTTTAAAATACCTTTGCCGACATCGCCTAAATAAAAACGATCGATAGCTAATCCGCCAAATAATAACGAAAGGAGTAATACAATCATCGGATTTTTCAAAGGAATAGATTGAATTGTTGATTGGCGTTGTTCAGGTAAAGTCGAAAGTTTATCTTTAATTAGCACAATTTTCTCCGATGGAAAATAACTTGCATTAGCCATAATATAAGTATCTGCAAATTGTTGTGGTTCCATTTTAAACTCCTATATTTTGTAGATTATCAATTGATTAGTGCATTAGCAAATGCGCTGCTTATTCAAACAAAAAAGTTGCTTGTTTTCAAGCTATTATTTAGGTTTGAGTCTGTAATTTGGCTAAAATAAATAAAAATAGTGTTCATAAGTAACATATTCAGTGCTTGTAAAAGTAAGCAAGTTTTATTAACCGAATGAAAGCCGATTGGCTTTCGTGAAGCCATATTCTGACTAAAAGGGGAGATTTATATCAAAGAAAGAAATTGATCTATTAGCCACCTATTTGCTGAGCTTGCTTAGATTGAAAATGGTTTATAACATTTAATTTGCCAATTACAGGGCAATATAAGAGTTTTTTGTGCGAAAAAATATTTTTGCATAATTAAACGTATAGAGTCTAAAGTATTTAATGACATTTTTATCAACTTTATCAATGAGATAAGAATAATCCAAGGTTGCGAGCTGATGGCCATTTATGGAAAAAATATTGCGTCATAGTTTCAACACTGAAACACAAACCGCATTGCATAGCATTACGGTATGGAGCAAAACACAAGGTCTTGTCTTATCTCAAAGAAAGTCTGAAGGGAAGAAAAATGAAATTGTTTGGTGTTTCGGTTAATAAATGGACAACACTTGCGGTTGCCCTGTTGACAAAGTCAAAAAAGGGAATTATTATGTGCGCCATTCTTACAGGATATGTAAGAACAGGATTGGTCTCCTGAAAAGTGGCGTGAAGGTTGAGATACCTTCGATTTGTTTTATGTCGCAATTGACTAGAACACCAACTCAATGGTGGACTAGGTAGAAATCCCGCAGGGATGCGAGCAGTAAGCCACTTACTGTTAAGACCAATTCTGCTTAGCTCCACCTCCCTATTGTATAGCTCGTTGTTTTTTAATTTATTTCTAAATAAATTATATGGACATACGGGCTTTCTAAAAAATACTGCTACTCTTATTGTTCCTCAAGAGCATTGCAATCAATTGAATGTTACTTTGTTTCTAGTGTTTCTTTAGTTTTAAGTCTTTAGAATCCTTCGTCCAATCTAATGTTCTTTCTCTCATCCTAACTTAAAATATCGTTTATGGCTCAAGTACAAATATCCAGTTAAGGCTTTGTTGGAAATAAACGAAAGTAATGACATTACATGTAAATTAGGCTCCATTCCCAAAAATTTGCCCCGATAAACTAGTTAATTTTACCATTAGGCTCTAAATTTATAAGCGACATTAGAGTACTAAAATAGCACCGCATTGGATTGGTATTTTGGGAAGATGGGTGATACCCGAACAGGATGAATGTCATTAGCGAATGTTCTGATAGTTGAATATCGGCATTTCGGTTAATTCGGAAGGGGAGTATGCCGTTTAAAAGTTAGGCGCATTTCGTGAATCTATTTGTTGGTAAGAGCCTGATTTTATTGGTTTGAAGATCAAAATTGACGACTTGGTATTTGAAAAGTTGGAGAATTTGATTATAAAAAGAATCTGCCCTTAATTAGACGGAGATTTAGTCCGGCTTTGGGGGCAGATTAAAATTAAATGGCTTTATTGAAGAAGTAATTATAAGTAACCGAATAAACCGGTGAAGATATACCCGAAAATACAGGAAGTAATTACACCGATTAAGCCCGGTAAAATAAAGCTGTGGTTGATTACGAATTTACCGATATGGGTGGTGCCGGAACGGTCGAATTGGATGGCAGCCAAGTCGCTTGGGTAGGTCGGTAAAATGTAGTAGCCATAACAAGCGGCGGCGAAAGCAAGGATAATTGCTGGGTCAACACCGATACCTAATGCAAGTGGTACGAAAGCGACTAATGCGGCCGCTTGGGAATTTACGAATTTGGAAATTAGTAGCAACATTACTGCATAAGTCCAAGGATGGGCTTTTACCACATCGCCTAAGGCAGCTTTCATCATTGGGGTGTGGACGGAGAACATGGTTTCTGCCATCCAAGAAATTCCAAATACAGCAACCAAAGCAATCATACCAGAACGGAAGATTTCGTTTTTGCTGATTTTACTTGCATCGGTTTTGGTAAAGATAATGATCAGTGCACCGGCTAACAACATGAAGATTTGGATAACGTGAACCATACCTAATGTGGTTTTCTTTTTCGCGCTGTCTTTTAACTGAATAGTTGCGTTGGCAACGGTATCGGTTTTATCGCCTGTGGTGATAATGACATTGTTATCCTGCACAGACAAAGTTTGATTTAAGATGCCTTTGTTGTCATAAATTTCAACGCTGTTATAGGCGGTTTGGGCTTTTGCTTTACTGTCTTTTACGTCAAGTGCCACTTTGCCGTCTTTAGTGAGAGCGACGATTTTACCATCTTTAATGTTGAAACTTTGTACTGCTTTACTGTCAGAAATTACCTCAACGACTTGTGCTGGTGCGTTTTTCTCAAAGGACGGGCGCAATTCTTTAAAGTAACCTAGCAAGGCCACGATGATGATTGCTCCGAAGAAAATCCACATTGCGTTCCAACTGGACTGTGGTAACTTTTTGTCGAGCAAGGAGGCGCTATCACCATACACATATTTTTTGAATTCCGGATCTTTTAATTTTGTTTGAAATTCCTCGTCTTTATCCAAATCTTTACCGCGGAACCAACTGAAGATACCGATAGCTAATACGCCACAAAGGGTAGATGGTACGGTGATTTTTAATAAATCCAAGTAACCGTCGAAGCCTGCCAAATGATTTTGTGCATTGACTAAGAATGCGGTTAAAGTAACTACGGCAACAGATACCGGTGACGCGATGATCCCCATTTGGGAGGCGATAGAACTCGCTGCCATCGGACGTTCCGGTCGGATGTTATTTTTGATGGCGATGTCATAAATAATCGGCAGCATGGTATAAACCACGTGTCCGGTACCGCATAAAATAGTTAAGAAACAGGTTACGAAAGGGGCGAGAATACTTACATATTTTGGGTTTTTACGCAGTAATTTTTCTGCGATTTGCAACATTACATCCAAACCGCCACTGGCTTGTAATGTCGCGGATGTCACCACCACAGCGAGGATAGTCAGCATCACGTCGATTGCCGGTTTGCCCGGTTCGATGCCAAAGCCGAATACCAATACAATCAGACCAATACCGCCTAATAAACCCAGTGCGATACCGCCTTTTTTGGCGCCGTAGAACAAACAGATTAAGACGATGGCAAGCTGAATAGTAAATTGCGTGCCTTCTCCTAAATTCATCAAGAAATCCATAAAACACTCCCAAAAAATTGATTAAAGAATTAAAAATTCAGGCAGATCTTAGCATGCTTTTTAATACTAAATAAGTAGTATTAAATAGATTATTGTTTTATATCAATATTTTTTATTAAGCATAATCTTAATGAGTTTGTATGGATCGGAGGATAAGATTTTGGCATTTGGGGAAGAAATTTTAGTTAAAAAATAATGAATTTTAGGAAGGCTATAATTGAGAATGTATTAGTGTTAGAAAGGTGCTTACATAAAAAAAATTAGGCGACTCAAAAGTCGCCTAACTCGAAATTATTGATTGTTTTGCACGTAATCAATCGCAGATTGAACGGTCGTAATTTTTTCAGCTTCTTCATCAGGAATTTCGATATCGAATTCTTCTTCTAAAGCC
>NZ_DBHLAM010000034.1:4676-9071 GCF_057314195.1 Rodentibacter sp.
TTCTGGTTTTACGTCTTCTTCTTTAACACCTAATTGTTCAACGATGATTTTTTTTACGCGTTCTTCAATGCTCATTTGTTTTTCCTATGTTGTAATAACTCATTGCTGAGCGGTTAGTGTATGAATTTTTGACAACCTTGCAACCTTTTTATTGAGTGGTCGCACCACGAAAGGGCAAGTAAAAACACATACAGCGAAAATAGTTACATATCTTTGCATACGCTCAAGACGTAACCAAGCTATGATGCGGGGCAGATTCTAACACTATCTAAAACCTTTGGCTACGATTTTATAGGGGAAATCCGCCAACCTAAAATGACTTATCCTGTCAAGGAGTTAGCTCATATATAAGCCGCCATTTACATGTAATGTCGTACCGGTAATATACGCAGCATCTTCGGAAGCCAAGAAAGCCACCGCTTTTGCGATATCCTTAGCTTCGCCTAAACGCCCCGCCGGAACATTAGAAAGAATCCCTGCTTTTTGTTCGTTCGTTAGCACCTCGGTCATGTCTGTTGCGATAAAGCCCGGCGCCACCACATTCACGGTAATACCACGTGCCGCCACTTCTTTTGCAAGAGATTTTGAAAAGCCGATTACACCCGCTTTTGCCGCACAATAATTGGTTTGTCCCGGATTACCCATTGAGCCTACAACCGAACCGATATTAATAATTCGTCCGAAACGTTTTTTCATCATGCTACGCAGCACCGCTTTGGAAAGATGATAAACCGCACTTAAATTAGTTTGTATAATATCGAACCATTCATCATCTTTCATACGCATTAACAAATTATCGCGTGTGATACCGGCATTATTCACTAAAATATCGATATCGCCAAAATCGCTTTTGATTTTCTCTAACATAGCCTCGATGGATGTAATATCGGTTACATTCAAAACTAGCCCTTTGCCTTTATCACCTAAATAAGCGGAAATTGATTCTGCGCCTTTTTCAGACGTCGCCGTACCAATTACAAACGCTCCTTTGGCGACTAATTCTTCCACTACCGCTCGGCCAATACCACGCGTTGCGCCTGTTACTAAAGCAATTTTACCTTGCATTTTTCTTTCCTTTTACGCTAATAATTCTTCGATCGCATTGAGCGATGTGATGTCATTTACTGATGCGGCTTGCAAATCGGCAACGATGCGTTTGGTTAAACCACTCAACACTTTGCCCGGGCCGATTTCAACCAGTACTTGAATGCCTTCTTGCGCCATTTTTTCTACGGTTTCCGTCCAACGAACAGGATTGTACAGTTGGCGAATCAATGCGGTGCTGATCGCGCTGCTCACTGAAGCCTTCTCTACATCAACATTATTAATCACGGCGGTTTGCGGTGCGGATAAAGCGATCTTTTCTAAGGTCAACGCTAATTTATCCGCCGCTGGTTTCATTAATACGCAATGGGAAGGCACGCTCACCGATAATGGTAACGCGCGTTTGGCTCCCGCTTCTTTACATAATGCGGCAGCACGCTCTACCGCTGCTTTTGCACCAGCAATCACTACTTGTCCAGGTGAATTAAAGTTCACCGCAGAAACCACATTGCCTTGCTCGGCTTGTTTGCAAGCATTAATAATGGCGTCGTTATCTAGCCCAATAATCGCGTACATGGCGCCGGTGCCCTCAGGTACGGCTTGTTGCATAAGTTTACCGCGCAATTCCACCAATTTAACGGCATCTTGAAAATCTAATGCGCCGGCGCATACCAAGGCGGAATATTCGCCTAAGCTATGTCCCGCCATTACTTCTGGTTTGAATTGCGGATATTTTTCTTGCCATACGCGATAAACCGCCACCGAAGCGGCTAGCAGTGCAGGCTGGGTTTGCCAGGTTTTATTGAGTTCTTCTGTAGGGCCTTGCTGTGCTAATTGCCATAAATCATAGCCCAGCACATCAGAAGCTTGTTTGAATGTTTCGGTCACAATTGGGTATTCAGTCGCAAGCTCAGCAAGCATACCAACCGCTTGGGAGCCTTGTCCTGGAAAGACCATTGCAAATTTTTTCATTTTGTTTTCCTGCTTTTTAGGTTTAAATCAAAATCTTTTTTGATGGAATGAGTTCCGTCTGATTTTAAATATAAAAAATGCGGTTAATATCAACCGCACTTTCAACGTAATCCGACCGTTATTTTATCAAAATAATTAGAATCTCACTAATGCCGAACCCCAAGTCCAACCACCACCAAAAGCTTCTAATAAAAGCAATTGACCGCGTTGAATACGTCCATCGCGCACTGCTTCATCCAATGCTACCGGTACTGTTGCAGCGCTGTTGTTGGCGTATTTATCTAAGGTTACCACCACTTGCGACATATCCATTTCCAGCTTTTTTGCGGTCGCCGTGATAATACGTAAATTCGCCTGATGCGGTACTAACCAGTCAATGTCTTTTTTATCTAAGTTATTGGCCGCAAGCGTTTCCTCCACTACGTTGGAAAGCTCGCGTACGGCCAGTTTAAAGGTCTCGTTGCCTTGCATTTCAATGTAGCCTGATTTGGCTTCGCCACGCTCCGGTTGCGGTAGTACTAAGGCGGCTTTTTTATCTGCTGAAGCGTGTAAATGGGTAGAAATGATGCCTTCCTGTTCGCTAGCTTCTAAGAGCACCGCACCGGCGCCGTCGCCGAATAGGACTACAGTGCTACGATCGGCTTCATCAAGTTTACGAGAATTAAGATCAGAACCAATGACCAATGCCTTTTTCACTTTGCCTGTACGAATAAATTGATCGGCCACGCCTAACGCATATACAAAACCGGTGCAAGCTGCCGCCAAATCAAAGGAAATTGCGTCTTCAATATCTAGCATTCCCTGTATTTGGCATGCCGCGCTTGGGTAAGCGTGCGAGCCACTGGTGGTCGCGACGATAATAAGCTCAATGTCTTGAGCATTTATTTGTGCGGCTTCAATCGCATTTTTTGCCGCCGCAAACCCCATGCTGGCGACAGTTTCATCGGCGCTAGCAATACGTCGCTCACGAATACCCGAGCGGGTGACAATCCATTCATCAGAAGTGTCGACCATTTTTTCTAAGTCGGCATTAGTACGAATATGACTCGGTAAATAACTACCGGTGGATAAAATTTTACTATTCATAATCAATAAATTGAATTATTAATAACGAGCTAAACCCGCTAAGATTTTTTCTGGAAGTCGCTGGCGAGCTTGAAAAGCGGCATCGGCGATAGCATGTGCAAAAGCGTTTACATTAGCACTGCCGTGGCTTTTCACCACGACGGCAGTTAAGCCAATCAGTGATGCACCATTATATTCATCAGGATTAATACGCTTCAAACGTTGATAAGTGGTTTTAAATAAGTGGCGTATTATCTTGGCAAAAATAGGTTTAAAACAGCGTGAACGAGACGATGTCTCTTTTCCCTTGAATAAAGATAATATATTTTTTGCCGCGCCTTCGAGCGTTTTCAATGCTATATTTCCGGCAAAACCATCGCTTACGATCACATCCGTTTTACCGTTAAGTAACATATCGCCTTCAATAAAGCCGATATAGTTAAGTAGACTCGATTTTTCAAGTAAATTTGCGGCATCACGTATGGATTGACGTCCTTTAATTTCTTCTATGCCGATATTCAGCAAAGCAACACGAGGATACACTAAATTTAATCGATTTTCGGCAAAAATCGCGCCCATTATAGCAAATTGATAGAGATTTTCCGCACTGCATTCGACATTTGCGCCAAGATCTAACATCACGGACTTTTCGCCGTCTATAGTTGGGAGCAATGAAACTAATGCAGGGCGTGCAATGCCTTTAAGCGGTTGTAATAAAATTTTGGATAAGCCCATTAAGGCGCCGGTATTGCCTGCGCTCACACAGCCTTGCGCAGCACCGAGCTTCACTGCTTCTAAGGCTAAACGCATAGACGTGCCTTTGCTATGGCGTAATGCGTGAGAGATGCCATAATTATTGTCAATTGTGCGACTACAATGTTGAATCTGGATGCGCTCTAAAAGAGTTTTGGGACAATTTTCGAGTAAGTGTGTGATCTGTTGGCTATCGCCAAATAGAAATAAAGATAGCATCGGATCCTTTTCCAATGCTAAGAGAGATGCGGGGATAGTAATACGGGGACCTATGTCCCCGCCCATCACATCTAACGCTAAGGTTAGACGAGTCAAGTGAATACCTATAAGTATAATTACTTATTAATCACTTTGCGACCACGATAGTAACCATCAGCGGTTACATGATGGCGTAAGTGAGTTTCACCGCTTGCTTTGTCTACTGATACTGCAGCAGTAGTCAACGCATCGTGCGAACGACGCATATCACGACGTGAACGAGATTTTTTGTTTTGTTGAACAGCCATCGGCCATACTCCTAAATTTAATTTACTTTTGCTTTAAATTAGCTAATACAGCGAA
>NZ_DBHLAM010000034.1:9109-16159 GCF_057314195.1 Rodentibacter sp.
CGTCAGGCAATTCGCCAAAAACCTGTTCCTGCGCGGACACTTCACAGTGTTCAGGTGAATGCATTGGTACAAGCGGCAAAGCTAAAATTAACTCGTCTTCCACCGTGCCAATTAAATCTATTTCGCCAAACTCATTAAATTCGATTGGCTCATAAATTTGGGGCAATACCTCAGCCTGATCCCAACTAGCCACAGGACTGTAAGTAAATTCACATTCCAATGTTTGCTTGAGTGGCTCACCGCAACGTTGACATTCTAATTCAACCTCAACTTGCGCTTCACCTTTCATCACTACCAATTTCTGCGGATCAATATAAAACGACAATGTTACCTGTGCATCACTGAGCACGTTTACCACTGATTTTGCTAAACGCTTCAACTGATTTGCCGCATAATAACCAGCATAATTAAGCCGTCTTTGAGCATCTTTTTGCGGGTCAACGGTGAGGGGTAGTTTTACCTTTTGCATAGGGCGCGAATATTACCTGTTGTAAAGAAAATAGTCAAAGGAAAATGATATTTTTTATATAAGAAAAACAAGAACTATCCTAAAAATCAATTTCTACAAGAGTTATTTTGTTCATCACTTTACCGAAGTTATTTTCAACGTGCTTTTGAGCACCGCATTGACTGCTCAAAAGCATTTTATATTCGCCAAATTATTCTAAGCGTTTTGCCACTTCCAACCAGTCGCCTTTAAATTCACGATGCATATTGTTGATAGCATCAATAATATCATGATGAACCAATTGTTCGTTTTGAATGCCTACGCAGTAGCCACCTTTGCCTTGGAGCAAGAGATCCACTGCATAAACCCCCATACGTGATGCTAAAATGCGATCGAAAGCGCAAGGTGAACCGCCGCGTTGAACATGACCAAGCACAGTTGCACGGGTTTCATGCCCTACGCGAGCCTCAATCTCGTGAGCGAGCGAATGCACATCAGTTAACAGCTCTGTAATCGCAATAATTGCATGGCGTTTACCTCGAATAATACTGCGTTCAATTTGACGAATAAGTTCTTCGCGATCAAATTCTACTTCAGACGCGACGATATATTCGCAACCGCCTGCGATGCCTGCAGAGATGGTTAAATCGCTACAATGGCGCCCCATAATTTCTACAATAGAAATACGTTGGTGAGAGCTTGACGTATCACGTAAACGGTCGATAGCCTCTACGGCAGTTTGCAATGCGGTTTGATAGCCAATAGTGTAATCTGTACCGGCGACATCGTTGTCGATGGTGCCAGGAATCCCCACGCAAGGGAACCCGTGCTCTTCCGTTAAGAGTTTGGCGCCCATGTAAGAACCGTCACCACCGATAACTACTAAAGCGTCGATGCCGTGGGAGCGTAAAATCTCCGCACATTTCGCACGTATTTCCGGATTCTTAAATTCAGGGAAGCGCGCCGAACCTAAAAAAGTACCACCACGATTAATAATATCGGATACGCTATAGCGGTTTAATTGCTTAACTTTATTGTTATATAAGCCTTGATAGCCTTCATAGATTCCAAATACTTCCAATCCTTCTGCCAATGCCGCACGCACTACGCCGCGGATTGCCGCATTCATCCCCGGCGCGTCTCCGCCGCTGGTCAATACTGCGATTTTTTTAATCATATATTACCTACTTGAATTTAATAGAATAAGAAATGCAACTAAGGTTACACTATTCGGCCTATCCGCTCTAGAAAAATTCCTGAAATTTATCGGCATTTTGATCTAGATAAACTTTTTTAAGTCAAATGTTGGCAATGCCATCGCCAATCCATTTTATCTAGCGTTTTTACTTCGTTAGCAATCAAATATTTTTGTAAATGTCGCAATACTTTTTCGCGACTTAAATGGCGACTATTTTTTACTTTTTGCGAATATTGGAATTGTACGAAACCGCATTGAGGGATGTTTTGTCCGCGCATTACATCCACTTGCCAAGAAGGATTGGTTGCGCTTGGTGCGTAAACGACATAACCGCTTAAACCTTGTGCTTTTTTCGTTTTTTCATGTTGAACCGGCGCTAATTTAAACGATACGACGTCCGTACTACGATACACGCGTTCCCGTAGTTCAATGCGGTCCTCAATTGAGCGGTTTAACATATTGCGATCTAACAATACTTCGATTTGCGATTGCCATTTTTCTGGCGTATCGGGGGCACTTAGATAAACATAACGCGCCACCGTATCTAAATCTTGCCATTTTGCCAATTGATAGGCTTTATTTTGATATTCGATTTGGTCCGGTACAGCGAGTTGTGTAGGCTTGCTTGCACAAGCGGAAAGCAAGAGTAGGCTCAAAATAATAGCTATCTTATTCATCGTGATCTCGCTTAAATACAAATTCTTTTTCAGTGGAGGCCGTTTCATCAAACCAATAACCGTTCAAATCAAAATCCTTTAATTGTTCAACTTGGGTCAATCGATTTTGAATCATATAACGACACATTAAGCCGCGAGCTTTTTTAGCATAAAAACTGACCGTTTTATATTTGCCGTTTTTGTAATCCAAGAAAACTGGTTTAACGATTTGAGCGTCCAATCGGCTCGGTTTTATGGATTTATAGTATTCTTCAGACGCCAAATTTACCAATACATCGTCCCCTTGCGCATCAATAGCTTGTTGCACGGCTTGGGTAATCGTATTTCCCCAGAACGCATAAAGATCTTTGCCTTTCGGGGTAGTTAATTTAGTGCCCATTTCTAAGCGATAGGGCTGCATTAAATCAAGCGGTTGAAGTAAACCGTATAAACCGGAAAGCATACGAAGGTGAGTTTGGGCAAACGAAATATCCTCATCGGACAGCGAATTCACATCCAAGCCGGTATAAACATCGCCTTTGAAAGCAAAAATCGCTGCGCGGGCATTTTTTTCGTTATGTGATTTTGTCCACTCGGCGAAGCGTGCGGCGTTTAGGCCGGCTAGTTTATCGCTGATAGACATTAAAGATGCAATATCTTGCGGGGAAAGTTTGCGGCAAATTTCAATCAGTTGCTCGCTGTAATCCGTTAAGCGCGGTTGAGAAACTGGGAGATTTCTGACCGTACTTTCAAAATCTAAGGTTTTTGCCGGGGAAATAATCGCTAACATAGCTTCTCCTCAATAAAATTGAGGCGTTATGTTAGCACAGGATCAAGCAAGGCTCTATACGTGGCTTTTATACGCGCTGATAAAGTCCGTTTTCGCTCATAATTAAATCTTGTAATTCCAAATCCAGTAGTTGCACCAGCAACACATCAACACTTAAATTAAATTCTTGCGCCAATTCGTCCACACTAATCGGCGTATAACCGATACGCGCGTAAAGTTCCGGATGGTTCGGGCGTATGGCAGAAGGTGCCGGTGCGTTGGAGGTGCTTTTTAGCACCGCATTGGAAGGTGAAATTCCGCCGGAATAAGGCGAAGCAGGCGCAGAATTGCGCGTTGCGACTGCGGTTTTATCAAAATCAATTTTGGCTTGTGCATGCGCGGGATGTTCATCTAATGTATACAAAATATCTTTCACGTTTTCCACCAATAAGGCGCCCTGTTTAATCAATTGATGGCAGCCTCGACTGAACTCGCTTTGCAGGTTTCCGGGCAGTGCGAACACTTCGCGATTTTGTTCCAAGGCGTAACGGGCGGTGATCAACGAACCGCTTTTTTCGGTCGCTTCGATCACTAAAGTGCCGACGGAAAGCCCACTGATGATGCGATTGCGACGGGGAAAATTTTCCGGTATCGGTGGCTGATCCGGTAAAAACTCTGAAACTAAAGCACCGTTTGCGTCCAAAATACGTTGTGCCAGTGAACGGTGTTTCTGAGGATAAAGTTGATTGAGCCCACTGCCCAGCACCGCAATGGTTTGTCCGCCCGTTTCCAATGCGGCTTGATGGCAATATCCATCGATACCGAGCGCCAATCCGCTGGTAATCGCAAAACCGGCTAGGACGAGTTCAGTCGCAAAATATTTCGCCCAGGCTTCGCCGTAATTCGAGCAATAACGACTACCGACCATGGCGATTTGGCGTTGGGAAAGTGCTGCTATACTACCTTGTACAAATAATAAAGGGGGAAAACCGCTGGTGCATTTTAGAATGTAAGGATAATCGGATGAAAAATAGTTAATCAGATAATTACCTTCTTTTGTCGCCCACTCCAATGCGGGATCAATATATTGGTGACAGGGCTTAAACCAACGTTGTATTTGTATGTCAGTCCAACCTATTTGACGTAGCATCGCATCATCATAATTTAAAAAATCAGTCAATTTGATATTGGATAAAATGTTATAAACCCCCACGTTACCCAGTTTCGGCACTTGCAATAGACGAAGCAAAATTTCTGTTGCTTGAGTTTGAGTCATTCCTTGTCCTTTATTGTAAAGATTAAATCCCGCAGATTATGTAAATAATGGAAAAACTCGCGAGTGTTTGGTTGCACTTTTGCGATTTGAATCACAAAATTAAGAAAAAATAGAATTTTTTACCACTCCTATAAAATCGGAAAAGACAGTGTAAAAATAGTTTCTTTATTGTATTTTTTAGTGGAATTATCTGGAGGATGAAGTATAAATAGTGAAATGTATCGGTTATGCTTTTTATAATCTGAGAATGAAGGGATAAAACGCTAAAAAAGCATTTGACAGATCTTTATTTATTCGTAACATAGCCGGCGTTTTACAGCAAAATTTGATAGGATTTTTATGTTTTCTTCTGTTTCTTTATCTCTCAGCTTACTGCTCTCACATTCCTTGTGCGGCTAAGTTGTGGGTGAAAAACAGTCAAATGTAAAACCCAAAAAGATTAACCCGCACTTTAGTTTGCGGGTTTTTTCGTTTTTAAAATACCATACAAACCGGCGTACTTTCGGAGTGATTTTAGAAGGATATTGTTATGACAGATCGCGTAATTATTTTTGACACTACCTTGCGTGACGGCGAACAGGCGTTGAAAGCCAGTTTAACCGTAAAAGAAAAATTGCAAATTGCCTTGGCGTTGGAACGCTTGGGGGTAGATGTGATGGAAGTGGGCTTTCCGGTATCATCCCAAGGGGATTTTGAATCCGTGCAAGCCATTGCGCGCCATATTAAAAATTCTCGTGTGGCAGCACTTTCCCGTGCGGTAGCGAAAGACATTGATGCAGCGGCTGAAGCCTTGAAAGTAGCAGAAGCTTTCCGTATTCACACCTTTATTGCCAGTTCCGCATTACACGTGGAAGCCAAACTAAAACGCACCTTTGACGATGTGGTGGAAATGGCGGTGGCGGCAGTGAAACGTGCACGTAACTACACCGATGACGTGGAATTTTCCTGCGAAGATGCCGGACGCACCGGTATCGACAATATTTGTCGCATTGTGGAAGCGGCAATCAACGCTGGTGCGACAACGGTTAACATTCCGGATACCGTCGGTTTCTGCTTACCTAACGAATACGGCAACATTATCGCGCAAGTACGCAACCGTGTACCAAACATCGACAAAGCCGTAATTTCCGTGCACTGCCACAACGATTTAGGCATGGCGACCGCCAACTCTTTAACGGCAGTACAAAACGGTGCACGCCAAATTGAATGTACTATCAACGGTATCGGAGAGCGCGCAGGTAACACCGCATTGGAAGAAGTGGTGATGGCAATGAAAGTTCGTCAAGAATTTATGGGTGTGGATACACGCATCAACACGCAAGAAATTCATCGCGTCAGTCAAATGGTCAGCCAGCTTTGCAATATGCCGATTCAACCGAATAAAGCCATTGTCGGCTCAAACGCCTTTGCGCATTCGTCCGGTATTCACCAAGACGGTATGTTAAAAAACAAAAATACCTACGAAATCATGTCACCGGAAACCATTGGCTTGAAGAAAGAGAAGTTGAACTTAACCGCGCGTTCCGGCCGTGCAGCGGTGAAAGGCCACATGACTGACATGGGCTACACCGAGCAAGATTACGATTTGGATAAATTGTATGATGCCTTCTTGAAATTGGCGGACAAAAAAGGCCAAGTGTTCGATTATGACTTGGAAGCGTTGGCGTTTATCGACATGCAACAAGGTGATGAAGATCGTTTGGTGTTAGATAAACTTTCTGCTCACTCCACCAAAGAATATCCGGCGACTGCCTTTGTTCAATTACAGTTAGATGGTGAGAAATTAAGCACGTCATCAATCGGCGGTAACGGCCCGGTCGATGCGGTTTACAACGCCATCTTAAATTTGACCGGTTTAGAGATCAAAATGTCTCACTATAACTTAACCGCCAAAGGCGAAGGCGCAGAAGCCTTAGGTCAGGTGGACATTGTGGTGGAACATGAAGGTCGTAAATTCCATGGTGTCGGTTTGGCGACAGATATCGTTGAATCTTCTGCACTTGCTTTAGTTCATGCAATTAATGCCATTTATCGTGCGCATAAGGTGGCGGATATTAAGAGTCATAAACATCATTAATCTATCGAGTTCCCCTCTTTAGCAAAGAGGGGGTAGGGGAGATTTGGTAGAAGTAACATCAACCTCATCAGTGAATTTTATATCGTTAAAATCTCCCCCCCAGCCCCTCTTTACAAAAGAGGGGAGAAAATTAACCGCACTTTTGTGTAAAAAAATAGGAAAACAATATGCAATCATACAACATCGCAATTCTCCCCGGCGACGGCATCGGCCCGGAAGTGATGGCAGAAGCCATTAAAGTATTAAACAAAGCCCAAGAAAAATTCGGTTTTAAACTCAACTTCAATGAATTTTATGTGGGTGGGGCCGCAATTGATCACTGCGGTTGCCCATTACCGGCAGATACCTTAAAGGGCTGTGAAGAGGCCGATGCGATTTTATTCGGTTCTGTAGGTGGGCCAAAATGGACAAACTTACCGCCGGATCAACAACCGGAACGCGGCGCATTATTGCCATTGCGCAAACATTTCAAATTATTCTGCAATCTTCGCCCGGCAACTCTTTACAAAGGGTTAGAAAAATTCTGCCCTTTACGCGCAGACATTGCCGCAAAAGGGTTTGATATGGTAGTGGTGCGTGAATTAACGGGCGGGATTTATTTCGGTCAGCCTAAAGGTCGTGAAGGT
>NZ_DBHLAM010000034.1:16169-16654 GCF_057314195.1 Rodentibacter sp.
GGCTTTTGATGCGGCAATGAAACGTCGTAAACACGTGACTTCTGTGGATAAAGCCAACGTATTACAAGCCTCTATCTTATGGCGTGAAGCCGTGACCGAAGTGGCGAAAGACTACCCAGAAGTCACCTTGGATCATATTTATATCGACAATGCGACTATGCAACTTATCAAAGCACCGGAATCTTTCGATGTACTCCTCTGTTCCAATATTTTTGGCGATATTATTTCTGATGAAGCGGCAATGATCACCGGTTCCATGGGGATGTTGCCATCCGCCAGCTTAAATGAAGAAGGCTTTGGCTTATATGAGCCGGCTGGCGGTTCTGCACCGGATATCGCCGGCAAAGGCATTGCCAACCCAATCGCACAAATTCTTTCTGCGGCGATGATGTTGCGTTACAGCTTTAACTTAAATGAAGCCGCAGATGCCATTGAAAATGCGGTACAAAAAGTCTTAGCAAATGGTCACCGTACCGGTGATTTAG
>NZ_DBHLAM010000035.1:0-503 GCF_057314195.1 Rodentibacter sp.
CTTGATCCGCAAAGAACGCTTCGTAAAGTCCCGGCACGTCGGACGGGCTGAATAAGGTAATGTCGCCGCCTTTGATTAAGCGTTGATACATTAATTTATTGAGCTGTACGCCGTAGTCCATGTGACGCACGCGGTTGTCTTCCACGCCACGGTTGTTTTTCAATACTAACAGGCTTTCTACTTCTAAGTGCCAAATCGGGTAATACACGGTTGCCGCACCGCCACGCACGCCACCTTGAGAGCAAGATTTCACGGCTGTTTGGAAATATTTATAGAACGGAATACAACCGGTATGGAACGCTTCGCCACCACGAATTGGGCTACCCAGCGCACGAATTGCACCGGCGTTCACACCGATACCGGCACGTTGAGAAACATATTTCACAATGGCAGAGGCGGTGGCGTTAATGGAATCTAAGCTGTCGCCACATTCAATTAACACACAAGAGCTGAATTGACGGGTTGGGGTACGCACGCCTGCCATGATTGGGGTTGGCAAGGAA
>NZ_DBHLAM010000035.1:655-49362 GCF_057314195.1 Rodentibacter sp.
GTCCCATTCTTCACGGGTGTAATCATCTAATAAGGCGTGATCGTATTTGCCCATGCGCACGAGTTTTTTCACATGATCGTATAAACGCGGCGGATCGAAATGACCGTAAGCCTTTTTGCGCAAATGGAACACCGCAAGGCGTGCGGCAAGATATTGATAATCCGGCGTATCTTTGCTGATTAAGTCCGCAGCTGCTTTGATAATGGTTTCGTGAATGTCGGAAGTCCGAATACCTTCATAAAACTGAATGTGAGAACGCAATTCCACTTGCGACACGGACACATTGTCCAGACCTTCTGCCGCCCAGGTAATCACACGGTGGATTTTATCGAGGTTAATTGGTTCCAGTGTGCCGTCACGTTTGGTGACCATTAAGCTTTTATTCATGAGTATGAGCCTTGTTATAATAATTTTTAAACACAAGATATTGTGTTCGGAAAAGAATAGCGCACAAGATAATGTGTTTTTTGAGGCGGATCAAGCGATAAATTTTTTCTTGAAATGATTGACAAGAGATAACTTATTTAAAAACAAACAGTTTTTGAAAAATTATCAGTTTGTGAATTTTTTACTTGAAAAAGGACAAAAAATGCGGTCAAAAAATGTTGTTTTTATGACCGCATTGAGAAATGGATAATAGAAAAGTTCGTGATTAATTTAATAATTTAAAAACTTTCACCACGCGCTTAACACCGCTGATTTTACTGGCAATTTCCGCTGCCGCATTGCCTTGAGCTTGGGTTACATTACCGAGTAGGAAGACTTCCCCTTTCTCAGTGATGACTTTTACGTCGGTGGTTTTAACGCGATCGTCAACCAACATTTTGGATTTTACTTGTGTGGTAATCCAACCGTCTTGACTGATTTGCGCTAAGTCCACTTTCGGACCGATCTGTAATTCGTTATAAACTTCAGTTACACCAAGCACGCCTTGGGTTAAACTGGTTGCCGTCTCTTTTGTGCTTGCGGTTGGTACCTGGCCAATCAATAATACGCGCCCGCTGTAGGACACCGCATTGATGCGCGCTTCTGATCTGATTTGCGCGTCTTTATCCAAGGCGTTTTCGACTTTTAGCTCTAAGGTTTCATCATCTACTTGCGTGCCGACAGTGCGGGGATCCGTTGCCACTTTTGCACCGGCCGCGGCACCGCCGAGCACTGCCGCCACACAGCCTTGTAACATAACCGATGCGCCCAAAATAAAGGCAAATTTTTTAAATGGAGTGAAGGTCATTGTTTTCTCCTTTTATGTTAATGAATCAACGAGTTAGTCAAATAAATCGGAGAATAGTTTGGCGGGCAATCATTATCCTGTCAAGCGCGTGGAAACAAGGTCTGATCTATCAATTCGCAAATCGCATTGATTACGAATAAATGATTTTCCAAAATCCGAGTTTCTTTATTGGTCGGAATAGAAATTTCAAGATCTTCTTCCGCCAGTAAACCTTGAATCGCATCATTATTCGAACCAGTTAACGCAATCACGCCGATTTCTTTGCCAACCGCATTGGCGATAGTGTTTAACACGACTTTTTCCGAGCCGAGGGGAGCAAAGGCAAGCAGTAAGTCGCCCGTTTGGGCGACGGCGTTAAATTGATGTTGATAGAGCAGCTCCGCTCTTTGATCAAAAACTAACGAAGAACCCACTGCACTTTCTAAGCTTAATAACACGGAAGGAAAACTTGGGCGCTCAATATCATAACGATTGAGCAGATTAGAGACCAAAAATTGCGCGTTGGCATAAGAACGTGAAATGCCACAAGCAATCACTTTATTACCACCGAGCAAGCATTGAATCACTTTTTGGCTGGCGTTCGCGATATTTTCGGTGAGTAAGCTGGAGGCGGAAATTTGAATTTGAATGCTTTCGCTGTAAATGTCTTTAATGTTTTGTAACATAGTAAGTTATGTTTGAAATTAATCGAGAAAATTAGCAATCCATTGAATATCTTGCGTATTTTGGCCAAAAGCGACGAGATCGAAACGGCAATTCGCATCTTCCAAACTTAAGTTACGTTCGGCAAGCCAAAGATTCGCAGCATCTAGCCATTTTTGTTGCTTGCGCCAGTCCACGCTGTCTATGGCAGAACCGAAACGTGTGTCGGAGCGTTGACGCACTTCCACGAACACAATGGTTTCTCCGTCTTGCATAATCAAATCAAGTTCACCGCATTTGAAATTTTTATTGGCGGCGATAAAACGCAAGCCTTTCGATTCTAAAAAAAGGCGAGCTTGTTGCTCAAAGCTCGCCCCTTGTCGACGTTTTAAGGAAAACATTCTAGTTTGAAATTGGCACCGCATTGGCGTTTTGGTATTGGAACCAAGTCATATCGCGCTCAACGTTACAGTTCGGCCCCGCGCTCAATATGCCGGTTAAACCGTTTAAACGATAGCCCGGCACTTGGCGTAATTCGTTGAAGTGGTTAATTAATAACCATGCGTCGGAACCCATCGCATATAAACGCATTAATTGATATTCGCCGCCGGTAGAACCCGCTACTTTTTTATATTGTGTACCGGAGGATTCTTTGAAGAACGGAATATCGCTAAATTGTACGCCGTTCATTTGCGCCGCGTAGTCAGCGGAATTGGTCGCTGCGTTAGAACGCGAGCTGGCGTAAATTTTTACGTTCGCTGCATTATTATTAGTGAGATAGCCTTTAATTTCCGCTAGTTCATCAGGATTAGCCACTACATAAAGCGCATTTGCGTCGGCACCATTTTCTTGGAAGAAATAAGGCACGTCTGCTGCTAAATTGTAATAACGGATGTTGGCATCCATTGAAGTCAATTTTTGCCAACGCACATTAAAGGCGTTGCCTACCCGCTGACCTAATTCATTTTGCGGCATGGCGACTACCGGATTGCGTACGCCGTCATTCCACATTTTAGTGGCGGCGGATTCCGCTTCGTCTTCCGGCGACAAACCGTAGTAACAAAGCTGATTAATCGCTTGCGCGTTCGGCGTTGTATTTAGCGTCAAAACGTCCATGCCTTGCACAACGGCCGGATTCGCTACAATCGCATCGACATTTTGTTTCAATAACGGACCGACCAACGCGTTAATGCCCGCTTGTTTAGCTTGCGCGATAATCTCGTTAATCGGTGTCGTGGAAGAATCAAAAATTTTCACCGGAATAGAAGAATTACCTTTTGCATCATTAAAGCCGGAAAGAATGGTTTTACCCAGAATTTGCCCTTCGCCACTCATCGGTAAAATCAAACCGACTTGGGAAAGATTGGTTTGCTGAAAATTCAATAGACTTTGCAATTCTTTCGGGAATAATGTCGCCGCCGCATGGTTTGGATATGCTGCTTTCCAGTTTTGTAACGCCTGACTTAATTGAACGGGCTGACGAATATTATCGTTGTAAGCTTTAATCAAGGTTAGCCAACCACCTAACGCCGGATTTCCTTCGTCTGCGGCATTGTTAATTACGCCTGTGTTGGCACTGCGTAATAAGGCCCAACTTTTATCCACATTATCTTGACGGCGTTGAACGTCAGTCAAGTTTTCATCCATTTTGATGCGTGCTTTTATCGCTTCAATGACGTCTTTGCGATTTTCCGCCACAACGGCCTGAGTTTCATAGAAACGCGCTTTTTGTGACGGACTGAGTTTGCTTAGATCGATAGTGCGAAGGCGACTTTCCGCTTCTTCATTGGCCCCTTTTGCGGCCGCGATACGGGCTTCGATTAATGTGCGATCAAGTTTTTGCGCATTATTTAGCGCACCAAGCTCCGATAACAGCGCTTCTGATTGCGCCACCTTGTTTTCGGCAATCAATACACGCGCCGCTAATAATTTATAAGTTTCTTTATCTTCCGCGTTTTGTGCTTGATTCAGTTTATCCATATAAAATTCTGAACTCGCATTAGCATCGCGTTGAAGTGTTTCGGTGAAACTACTGTTGAATAAATTTGAACAGCCGGCTAATGCCAGGGATAACAAAATCGGCATTAAACGTTTTTTAAAACGCCCGCCTTGTAATAAAATAGACATTCTTCACTCCATGATTAAAAAGAGAATAGTGCGACCGATCTTACTTATCTCGACTTTCAAAAGCAAACAAAAATGAATGATTTAAGCGGAATTTTATATATCGTAGCAACGCCCATCGGCAATTTGCAGGACATTACCCAACGTGCCCTTAACATCTTTTCACAAGTGGATCTTATCGCCGCCGAAGATACTCGCCATAGCGGTTTATTGCTTAGTCATTACGGCATTAAAAAACCGTTTTTTGCTTTGCATGATCACAATGAACAAGAAAAAGCCCATGTTTTAGTGGAAAAACTCAAACAAGGCAGTAATATCGCTTTAATTTCCGATGCCGGCACTCCGTTAATCAGCGATCCCGGATTTCATTTGGTGCGTCGTTGCCGCGAAGCGGGAATTCGCGTGGTGCCCTTACCGGGCGCCTGCGCGGCGATTAGCGCCCTTTGCGCTTCGGGCATTGCGTCGGATCGTTTCTGTTTTGAAGGTTTTTTACCGGCCAAAAGCAAGGCCCGTAAAGATAAATTAGAAGATTTAGCGGAAGAAGCGCGCACCTTAATTTTCTACGAATCCACCCACCGCATTTCGGACGCGTTGGCGGATATGCAAGCCGTGTTGGGCGACGATCGCTATGTAGTACTGGCACGCGAACTCAGCAAAACTTGGGAAACTATCGTGGGCGATACGCTCAAAAATTTACGTCAATGGCTTGCCGAAGATCCGAACCGCACCAAAGGTGAAATGGTGCTGATTGTGGAAGGCAAAGCAAAATCCGAGGGCAATGACGATATTTCTCCGCAAGCGGTGAAAGCCCTTAAATTAATCGCTAAAGAACTCCCACTCAAAAAAGCCGCCGCCATCGTGGCCGAACTTTACGGTTACAAAAAGAATGCACTGTATCAATTCGGTTTGGCGCAGTCGGATTAATGTTTCCTTACGGCTTTCTCACCTCGTCTCGAATGCTCAAATCAGCACCGCATTGAAACAGGAAAATGCGGCGATAGCTTGGTTTGAATGAGCCGCAACGAACTCGCGAATCAGCACCGCATTGAAAGCTACATTAGCGGCAAAATTTTATTAATATCGGAGAACAAATGTTAAACCAAGTCACAACCACCTTGCTTGCCCCGAGCCATCTTTCTACTGCAGAATTGCGCAATGTTTTTGACATTATGTCGCATCGCAATATTGATTACGCGGATTTGTATTTCCAACTTAGTCAAGACGAAAGTTGGGTGCTGGAAGACAGCATTATCAAAGAAGGCGGATTTCATATCGATCGCGGTGTGGGCGTGCGCGCCGTGGCGGGTGAAAAAACCGGCTTTGCTTATTCCGATCAAATTGATCTTGCCTCGCTGCAACAATGCGCCGCTGCGGTAAAAGGCATCGCACAGGTTAAACAGGGCAACCTTATCATGCCAAGTGCCTTCAATGCGGTGCACGCGGTTGCTCGTTATGCGCCGATTAATCCGCTGGAAAGTTTAAGCAAAGAGAAAAAAATCGCCTTGTTGCATTTGGTCGATCGTACCGCACGCGCGCAAGATCGCCGCGTTATGCGTGTTTCGGCGAGCCTTAGCTCGGTTTATGAAGAAGTCTTGATTATGGCGACGGACGGTACTTTAGCGGCGGATATTCGCCCGCTGGTGCGTTTGTCGATTTCTGTGTTGGTGGAACAAGACGGCAAGCGTGAGCGTGGCAGTTGTGGTTCCGGCGGGCGCTTCGGCTTGGATTGGTTCTTTGAAACGGTGGACGGCGATATTCGCGCGGTGAACTTCGCCAAAGAAGCGGTGCGTCAAGCTTTAGTGAATTTAAGCGCGATCGCCGCACCGGCCGGTGCGATGCCGGTGGTGCTCGGTGCCGGTTGGCCCGGTGTGTTGCTGCATGAAGCCGTTGGGCACGGCTTGGAAGGTGATTTCAACCGCAAAGAAAGCTCGTTGTTTAGCGGTAAAATCGGCGAACTTGTTACTTCGCCGTTGTGCACGATCGTGGACGACGGTACTTTGCAAAATCGCCGTGGTTCACTTAGCGTGGATGACGAGGGCGTACCGAGCCAATGCAATGTGCTAATCAAAGACGGCGTTTTGCAAGGCTATATGCAAGATAAAATGAACGCGCGCCTAATGGGCGTTGCGCCGACCGGCAACGGCCGCCGCGAATCCTACGCGCATTTGCCGATGCCACGCATGACCAACACTTATATGCTAGCCGGGCAAAGTAAATTTGACGATCTTACCGCTTCCGTCGAACGCGGTATTTACGCGCCGCATTTCGGCGGTGGCCAAGTGGACATCACTTCCGGCAAATTCGTATTCTCCACTTCCGAAGCGTACCTGATTGAAAATGGCAAAATTACCAAACCGGTAAAAGGCGCTACATTAATTGGCAGTGGCATCGAAGTAATGCAAAAAATTTCCATGGTAGCGGATGAAAGTGAGCTTGATCTCGGCATCGGCGTGTGCGGCAAAGACGGCCAAAGTGTACCGGTCGGCGTCGGCCAACCTGCCTTAAAAATCGATGAAATTACCGTTGGTGGCACGGATTAATAAAATCAGGCTCGGTAGCGTAATGCGGTGCTGATTGGCGAGCAGATTCATTTTGAATGATCATTTTTTTGAAAAACCATAAACGTATCGTTTCAACAAGCTAGAAAATTTTAACGATTTAGTTTGAAGAAAATTTTATGAACAAACATCATTACAAAGTCATTTTCAGCCGCGTGTTAAATCAACCGGTGGTGGAAGGTCAAAATAGCACCGCATTGAACTCCCAAAACAGCACCGCATTGACGCTGTCTTTAGAGACGCTTTGTATCGGGCTAATGTTGGTTTTGGGTTGGATGAGTTTGTCTGAGAGCGCATTAGCGGCACCAAATCCAGTCTCCAATGCGGTGTCGGGTGGAAAGCTAAGAACCGGAAGAAGGTTTAACGCAGCGTTTAGAATTTTAAGTTGAAAGAGCGGTCAATTTTCGTAAGTTTTAAAACCTTTTGAAAATTGACCGCTCTTTTTTGCTCTAATTGTTTAGTGTAAGTAGGCTACGAACGCCAAGAACACTTTTAATAATGAGGCGTTAATTAAGTCGATAAAGAATGCACCGACCATCGGCACGATTAAGAAGGCTTTGTGAGACGGTCCAAAACGACTGGTAATGGCTTGCATATTTGCAACGGCAGTAGGCGTTGCACCTAAACCGAAACCGCAGTGACCCGCGCTCAGTACGACGGCGTCATAATCTTTGCCCATAAAATGGTAAGTGACATAGACTGCATAGAATGCCATAAATGCCACTTGAACGGCCAGAATCACTAATACGTCACCGGCTAGGCCCGCTAATTCCCAAAGTTTTAAGGACATTAACGCAATCGCTAAAAAGATGGATAAACCTACGCTACCCAATACGTCGATAGCGGAATCGGCGACGCGGAATTTGAATAAGTGAGTCAGTGTATTACGAATAACTACGCCGGTGAACAAACACCATACGAAAGTCGGCAGTTGCAATGCGGTGCCCTTAGTGATGCTGTCCAGATATTGACCAATTAACAAACAGAAAGACATCATGGTAATAGTTTCAATAATGGAACGAGCATTTACTTTACGCTGATAAGTCGGGTGTTCAAAGGCTTCTTGTACGTCGTCTATTTCGTCATTTTCCGGATTTTCACCTTGTTTTTGACGATTTAACAAGAAACGTGCAACTGGACCACCGATGATTCCGCCGAATACCAAACCGAAGGTCGCACATGCCATAGCAATTTCGGTTGCCGCTGGGAGATTGAACTCTTTGATGAACGTTTCTGCCCAAGCCGCACCAGTACCATGGCCGCCGGTTAATGTGACGGAACCGGCCAATAAGCCATATGCCGGATCAATTCCTAAGAGTTCCGAACCGGCAATACCGATAACGTTTTGACAGATAATCAAACCCGCCGCCACAAAGAGGAAAATGATTAACGGTTTACCACCCTTAATTAAGCGAGCGAAATTTGCGCTTAAACCGATGGAGGAGAAGAAAACCAACATCATAGTCGTTTGTAAGCTTTTCTCGAAGGTAAACGAGGTGCCGTCTATTTGATGCCAGACGAAAAGCCCAATAGCGACGATAAAGCCGCCAACCACCGGTTCAGGAATGTTAAAACTTTTTAGTACATTAATGCGTTTGACCAAAAAGTAACCTAATAGCAAAACAAGGCTTGCAAGCGCAAGAGTTTGGTAGGTATCAAATACAATATTCACGAAATATCCTCCTATATTGGGTTTCGAAAATGTTATGTGTTGTGTTCCGGTTCAACTACCACAATTTCCACATTACTGTGTAAGCCGCGTGGCAGTTGCGAGCCTTTTCTGCCGCGTTCCGCACGGAATTTGTGCAGGTCTTCCGGTTTTAATGTGATTTTTCGTTTACCGGAATGAAACTCAAGACTGGCTTGTTCTGAAATCAGCAATAACTTCACTAATAATTCGCTGCGATCTTTCGCATTCGCGGCGGAAATGTTAACGATTTTATTGCCTTTACCTTTTGATAATACCGGTAAATCCTGCACCGGGAAAATCAACATTCTGCCTACGGATGTCAAGGCAACAAGAAGTGCACTTGGCTTCAACAGAATGAGAGGTGCCAACACTTTGGCATTTTCCGGTAAAGAAATCAAGGCTTTTCCTGCTTTGTTACGCGCAATTAAATCGTCAAATTTACAAATAAAGCCGTAACCGGCGTCCGATGCCATCAACAAAGCTTGTTGTTCGCCTTCCATAATTACATGTTCAATGGTCGCGCCGGCCGGCAAAGTAAGTTTACCGGTGAGCGGTTCTCCTTGCGATCTGGCGGATGGCAAGGAAAGCGGATCCAGCGCGTAGCTGCGCCCCGTACTGTCGATAAACACGGCGGCTTGATTACTCTTGCCGCAAGCGTGCGCGCGGTAATTATCGCCTGCTTTGTAGCTTAATGCTGTCGGATCAATATCGTGGCCTTTCGCGCAACGCACCCAACCCATTTGCGATAAAATCACGGTGACCGGTTCCGTAGGCGTCATTTCGCTTTCGGAAATAGCTTTGGCTTCTTCTCGTTCGACCAGTTGCGACATACGCGGACTGGCATATTTTTTCGCATCTTCTTGAATTTCCTTTTTAATCAGCGTGTTTAAGCGACGCTCGGAGCCTAAAGTTGTTTCTAAATTCGCCCGCTCTTTTTCCAATTCATCGCGTTCCGCGCGCAGTTGGTGTTCTTCCAATTTTGCTAAATGACGCAGGCGTAAATTTAAAATCGCATCGGCTTGTTCGTCGCTTAAATTAAAACGCGTCATTAATTCCGTTTTCGGGTTATCATTGTTGCGAATAATTTCAATCACTTCATCGATATTTAAAAAGGCAATCATTAAGCCTTCTAAAATATGCAAACGCGACAATACTTTATCCAAGCGATACTGCAAACGACGAGTGACCGTGGCACGACGAAAAACCAGCCATTCAGTGAGAATTTGCAACAAACCTTTTACCGCCGGTTTATGATCAAGTCCAATCATATTCATATTCACGCGATAACTTTTTTCCAAATCCGTGGTGGCGAATAGATGCGCCATTAATGCATCGCAATCCACTCGGTTAGAACGCGGTACGATCACGATCCGAATCGGATTCTCGTGATCTGCCTCGTCGCGAATATCTTCCACCATCGGCAATTTTTTTGCCGTCATTTGTTCGGCGATTTGTGCGATGATTTTGGACGGTGAAGATTGATGCGGCAGCGCGGAAATGATGATTTCGCCGTCTTCTTTTTTCCACGTTGCACGCATTTTAATTGAGCCACGGCCTTGCTCGTAAATTTTACGAATTTCCGCTTTCGGCGAAATAATTTCCGCTTCTGTCGGGAAATCAGGGCCTTGTACCACCTCGAGTATCTCATCTAGCACCGCATTGGGCTTATCCAATAGCATCACCGCCGCAGCGGCGATTTCATTAATATTGTGTGGTGGAATATCCGTCGCCATTCCCACCGCAATGCCAGTGGTGCCGTTAAGCAAAATATGCGGTAAACGCGCCGGTAAAGATTGCGGTTCTACTAGTGTGCCGTCGAAGTTAGGCTGATAATCTACCGTGCCTTGGTCAAGTTCGTTAAGTAAGATTTCAGAAAATTTGGATAGGCGCGATTCCGTATAACGCATTGCTGCGAAAGATTTTGGATCGTCCGGCGCTCCCCAGTTGCCTTGTCCGTCCACGAGCGGATAACGATAAGAAAATGGTTGCGCCATTAACACCATGGCTTCGTAACAAGCACTGTCACCATGCGGGTGAAATTTACCGAGCACATCACCGACGGTGCGAGCGGATTTTTTATATTTCGCGGTGGCGTTTAAACCCAGTTCCGACATAGCGTAAATAATGCGGCGCTGCACCGGTTTTAATCCGTCGCCGATAAAAGGCAGCGCGCGATCCATAATGACGTACATGGAGTAGTTAAGGTAGGCGCTTTCGGTGAACGTGCGCAGGGGCATTTGTTCGATGCCTTCGTAGTTGATATTAGTCATTTTTATTTTCTTAATTTGATTGAAATTTTTTTCTTCGAAAATTTTGACGAAGTGAACGCATTATTTAGCACCGCATTGGAGCCTTATTTGGCGCGGCTTCAATGCGGTGCTGAATTGAGATTTCAAATAACGACAAGTTACTTGTGGCACTTTTATACGCGTAAAAGAAAATAACCCGTCGTTGGTGAAATACGATGTTAAATTAAACGTTACTTTTTATTTGTCGCTCCGGAAGCGCCATCCATACTATGCTCACCGCCGCCCATCATCATGCTGCCATGGCCTTCAATTTCATACGGAACGGGTTGCGGTTTTTGGGGATTGGCTTCTTTGAACGGCGTATCGCTTAATTTACCTGAGTAAATTTCCGGATCGGCTTCGCCGCTGACGATAAGTTGTCCCATAGTGCCTTTGCTGGCTGCACGAAAGATAGAATGATCCATCAATACATAAGTGCCGGGGACGTTGATTTGGGTTTCGCCGATAAATACGCCGCCGGACGGGATCAACGTGGTTTGTACGTTGTGATTAATCAGCGTGCCGCCTTCAACATATAAATTGTGGAAGATCGAGCCAATAATATGGAATGATGAGGCTAAATTCGGGCCGGCGTTGCCAACGAAGAAACGTAATTTTTCACCGGTTTTGGCGCGTAGTGCGTTTTTATCCATTAACGCGCCGACCTTGCCGTTAAATAACACGTAGTCAGGACGTTCAGCGAGTGCTTTTTGCATGCTGAAAGGTTGTAATCCGGGGGCACCGAAATCCCCGCGAGTATAGAATTCGCTTTGCATGATGTAATATTCGCGATCCGCTTTTGGCAAGCCTTCTTTTGGTTCTACCAAAATTAAGCCGTACATGCCTTTGGCTAAATGCACGGCGACCGGTTGACTGCCGCAATGGTATAAATAAAGTCCCGCATGTATCGCTTTAAATTGAAATGTGGAAGTGCGCGTTGGCGCTGTGGCGCTGGCTTCGGCACCGCCCATGGGCGCAGAGGCCGCGTGAAAATCCAGGCTGTGTTCCATCATGGAAGCGGCAGAATTAGAAAGTTGCACTTCCACAATATCGCCTTCACGCACGCGAATAAAGGGAGCAGGCACGCCGCCGTTAAGCGTCCAGAATTTAAATTGTACGCCGTCCATTAACTCAGCGATTTGCTCCGATGCGGTCAATTTTACGATTACTTTGGCCGGATAATTGCGTTCGATGGGCTTTGGTACATTGGGGGCGGAAGTGAGTTCCGCTTCAATTTCCGGTAAAACGTTTGAAAGATTCCCCGCACTTTTGCCATTGTTGGGGCTTCCATGATTTTGTGCTTGTGCGTTAGGGATCATCGCTAATCCGGCGCCCAAAGTAATGGAAACCAGACTTAATGCGCTGTTTTTAAAAAAATCACGTCGTTGTTCGTTCATGCTATACCTCCAAATCCACTTGATCTCCTTTGGCTTGCAGCCAACTTTTCCGATCTTCCGAGCGTTTTTTAGCCAGCAGCATATCCATTATTTCCAAGGTTTCCGTGCCTTCTTCATCGTTTGCTTGATAAGTCAATTGCACCAAACGGCGGGTATTGGGATCCATCGTAGTTTCGCGTAATTGAGACGGATTCATTTCGCCCAATCCTTTAAAGCGCTGCACGTTTGGTTTACCTTTTTTGTTTTGTAAGCGATCTAAAATCGCCTCTTTTTCGCTTTCGTCTAATGCGTAAAATACTTCTTTATTTAAGTCGATGCGGTACAGCGGCGGCATCGCCACATAAACATGGCCGTCTTGCACCAATTTTGGAAAATGGCGTAAGAATAGTGCGCAGAGTAGGGTGGCGATGTGTAAACCATCCGAGTCTGCATCGGCGAGAATGCAAACTTTGCCATAGCGCAGTTGGGATAAATCGTCACTGTCGGGATCAATGCCCAGCGCTACTGCGATATCATGAATTTCGCTCGAGCCTAAAACTTGTTCGGGCGACACTTCCCAAGTGTTTAAAATTTTTCCGCGTAACGGCAAAATAGCCTGATATTCGCGGTCGCGGGCTTGTTTCGCCGAACCACCGGCGGAATCACCTTCCACTAAGAACAATTCGGTTTTTTCTAAATCTTGCGAGCCACAATCGGCAAGTTTGCCCGGAAGTGCCGGGCCGCTAACCAATTTTTTACGTACCACTTTTTTTGCCGCGCGTAAGCGACGTTGTGCCGAACTAATTGCCATTTCGGCGAGTTTTTCGGCGTCTTGCACGTTTTGATTCAGCCATAAACTGAAGGCATCTTTTAACACGCCGCCGACAAACACCGCACTTTGACGCGAAGATAGGCGTTCTTTGGTTTGGCCGGCGAATTGTGCATCTTGCATTTTTAAGGAAAGAATGTAACCACAGCGCTCCCAAATATCGTCTGCGGTTAGCTTGACGCCGCGCGGTAATAGATTTCGAAATTCGCAAAATTCGCGAATGGCGTCCAACAGGCCTTGGCGTAAGCCGTTAACGTGCGTCCCGCCTTGAATAGTCGGGATTAAATTCACATAGCTTTCGCCAATTAATTCGCCACCTTCCGGTAACCATAATAACGCCCAACTAACCGCTTCATTTGAGCCTTTAAATTCACCCACGAATGGTTTTGCCGGTAATGTTTCGTAACCGTTTACTGCTTCGATAAGATAATCGGAAAGACCGTCTTGATATAGCCAGATATCTTGCGTGCCATTCACTTTATCAATGAATTTGATTTCGAGACCCGAACAGAGCACCGCTTTGGCACGCAATAAATGGCGCAAGCGGCTGACGGAAAATTTGGCACTATCGAAATATTTCGGATTCGGTTTAAAGTGAACTGTTGTACCCGTGGTGCGTCTGCCACAAGTGCCGACCACTTCCAATTCTTTCACTTTAACGCCGTTTTCAAAGGCAATTTGGTACACTTCGCCGTTGCGTTTTACTTGAATATCCACGCGTTCGGAAAGTGCGTTCACCACAGAAATTCCGACGCCGTGTAAACCGCCGGCAAATTCATAGTTTTTATTGGAGAATTTTCCGCCCGCGTGCAGTTTGGTGAGAATCACCTCCACGCCGGATACGCCTTCTGTCGGGTGAATATCTACCGGCATACCGCGGCCGTTATCGGTTACTTCAATAGATTGGTCGGTGTGCAAAATCACTTCAATTTTGCTTGCGAAGCCGGCAAGTGCTTCGTCCACACTATTATCGATCACTTCTTGTGCGAGGTGATTCGGACGGGTGGTATCGGTGTACATACCGGGGCGAATTTGCACCGGTTCGAGATCTTTAAGAACAGTAATTTCTTGAGCAGAATAATTGGATGTCATTGGTTTTGAATAGTTTATTTGGCAAAATTGCGGAGGATTCTATCAAAAGGTGCGATCATTTTCGACCGCACTTTTTTATCTAAGAATGGAAACGTTAATCGTATAAGCTCGGATCGTTTTCATTTGGGCGAGTTTTAAAACGGCGGTGCAACCACATATATTGCGTTATGCCTTTCATAATTTCCTTTTCCACCAGTTGATTCATGCGTGCCGCGACCGCGCTTTCGTTTTCCGAATCGGTGAAATCTACCGGAGCGGAAATGCTCACTGTATAGCCGGAGCCGTCCGCATTGCGTAACGGTACGAAAGGAATCACTTTGCTATTCGGCGAGGCTTTTAATAAATAATAGCTCCCTGTTGTTGTGGCTGCATTTTTTACGGCGAAGAACGGTACGAACACCGCATTGCGACGGCCGTAATCATGGTCTGGCGCATACCAAATGGTTTCGCCACGGCGCAAAGCTTTAATCATGCCGCGTAAATCTTTGCGATCTAACATGTCTTTATTGGAACGCAAGCGTCCTTGAGTTTGCAGCCAGTCAAAGAGCGGATTATCGTTTGGGCGGTAAACACCGACGCCTGGATGATATAAACCCACGATGCGGCCGCCCAGCTCAAGTGTAAGAAAATGTATGCCAACGAAAATAATGCCGTTTTGTTGATTTTCTTGCAGGTAGCGCAAGCCTTCCACTTTTGACCATTTCTTAATGCGCGCGTCCGACCAAAACCAAGCCATACCGGTTTCGATAATCGCCATGCCGACGGCACGCAAATTTTCTTGTAAAACCGCTTCGCGTTCGCTTTCAGGCATATCGGGAAAACACAGTTCAAGGTTACGGCGGGCAATCGCAGCACGCCGTTTGCCCACTTTTAAATGGCAAAAAAGTGCGCCTAAGCCGTTGCCGATACGGCGTAAAATCGGATAGGGCAGGAACAGGAGGGCACGCCAGATGCCGATGCCGAGCCAGAATCCCCAATATTTGGGGGCAAGAAAAGCGGGGTGGAACCTAGGGAGTTTGCTATTTTTCATCATATTCTCGCTAAAATTGCGCGCTAGTTTAACGCAAAAATCAGTTGTGGTAAAATTGCGCCGATTTTTTTACCAGTGTTTTAAGAGAGAATAAAATGGCTCAATATTTAACCGAATTTAACCGAGCAAAGGTGCTCGTATTAGGTGATGTAATGCTTGATCGTTACTGGTTTGGTGCAACCAATCGCATTTCGCCGGAAGCGCCGGTGCCGGTAGTGCGCGTACAGGAAAACGAAGAGCGCGCAGGCGGTGCGGCGAATGTGGCGATGAATATTGCATCGCTCAACGTACCGGTACAACTTATGGGCTTAATTGGGCAAGATGAAACCGGCGCGGCGCTTTCCAAATTATTACAAAACCAGCATATCGACTGTAATTTTGTGGCGTTGGAGACGCATCCGACAATTACTAAATTACGTATTTTATCGCGTCATCAACAATTGCTTCGTCTTGATTTTGAAGAAGATTTCCAAAACACCGAGTGTAATGATTTACTTGCAAAATTAGAAAATGAGGTGAAAAACTATGGCGCGTTGATTCTTTCCGATTACGGTAAAGGCACGTTAAAAGATGTACAACAAATGATTCAAATCGCGCGTAAAGCCAATGTGCCGGTGTTAATTGATCCGAAAGGTACGAATTTTGAGCGCTATCGCGGCGCCACGTTGCTTACTCCGAATATGGCCGAATTTGAAGCGGTAGTGGGTAAATGTAACTCGGAACAAGAAATTATTGAGAAAGGTTTGAAACTCATTGCAGATATCGATTTGACTGCACTTTTAGTCACTCGCTCTGAAAAGGGAATGACCTTACTGCGTCCGAATCAAGAACCTTATCATTTGCCAACGGTGGCGAAAGAAGTGTTTGATGTGACCGGTGCCGGTGATACGGTGATCAGTGTTTTGGGCACCGCATTGGCGGACGGTCGTTCCTTTGAGGAATCTTGCTATTTGGCAAACGTGGCAGCCGGCATTGTGGTGGGCAAACTCGGCACCTCGACGGTTTCCACCGTGGAACTTGAAAACGCGATCCACGCCCGTCCGGAAACCGGTTTCGGCATTATGACTGAAGCCCAACTGAAAGAGGCCGTGGCGCAGGCCAAAGCGCGCGGTGAAAAAATCGTGATGACTAACGGCTGCTTTGATATTCTTCATCCGGGTCATGTGTCTTATTTAGAAAATGCCCGCAAATTGGGCGATCGTTTAATCGTCGCGGTCAACAGCGATGAATCGGTAAAACGTTTAAAAGGCGAAAGTCGCCCGATTAATAATTTGGACGCCCGCATGGCAGTGCTTGCCGGGTTGGCTTCCGTGGATTGGTTGGTGCCATTCACTGAAGATACGCCGCAACGTTTAATCGGCGAAGTGTTGCCGGATCTGCTTGTCAAAGGCGGCGACTACAAACCGGAAGAAATTGCCGGAGCCAAAGAAGTGTGGGCGAATGGCGGCGATGTGAAAGTACTTAATTTTGAAAACGGCTGTTCGACGACCAATGTGATTGAAAAAATTAAATCGTTGAAAGACGGAAAATAATCGGAAATTTTTAAAATCGACTCCTTTAATTTAAGAACCGAGCGCTTATTAAATAGCGCTCGGTTCTTTTCGTTTATGTGGTGGACACCGAACTGAATTGAGCCGCAGTTCAAGGTTTCAATGCGGTGCTATTTCGGAAGGTGAGTGCATCTGAATTTGAGCAACTTGATATTAGGCGCCGTTATTTCACCCAAGTCACGATTTCATCCATCGTTTTGCGCGATTTTTTCGTAATGTCGCGGGCCCGATAACCAAATGTGGCAGCGACGGAAACACCATATTCTTGCGGATCGAATAAGCCTTCCGCAGCAAGGGTTTGATTCATCAAATCATAATGAAAACCTTCAATTGGGCAGGAATCAATGCCCATCGCCGCCGCACCGGTGAGCATATTGGCCAGTGCGATATAGGTTTGTTTGCTGCACCAATCGAACAACGTGCGCTCGCTTTCCAGCAATTTCATATCGTTTTTTTGCAAGGTTTCGTATTTGGCTAGTGCGAGTTTTTGTTGTTCTTCATCTAAGCCTTTGCGTGTCATCACTTCGGTGAAAAACGGACTGTCGTAACGGGCGTTTTTCTTAGCAAGTAAAATTACGAGATGGCTACAATCATCTAACTGGTTTTTCATGCCCCAGCTAAAAGGCTTAATTTTTTCGCGTAAGGCTTTATTTTGAATCACCAATAATTTCCACGGTTCGGAACCCACGGAGCTCGGTGAAAGGCGCGCGCATTCCAAAATAGCGTTAAAGTCTTCCTCTCCGATTTTTTTGTTCGGATCGTAATAGCGGGTGGAACTGCGTTGATTCAATAATTCAACGACTTGCTGAGCGTTAAGTTTTACCATGATTTTTCCTCTTTAATAAAAATACCGGAAAGGTTAGTTTTGCATTTTCGTTTTTTTCGCGCGCGAAGACGGTGAGTTTAGAATGAAAATGAAGTGTCAAATTAGCACCGCATTGAACGCGCGGTTTTCGGTCTTCGGCAGCGTGGCCGGAACAAGCTAAGCAAAGGCAAAAGTCGGGCTATCTTACTCGGTTCGCATGGTTTCGGCAAATTGCGCGGCAATGGCTGCTTGTCCTAAACTTAATCCGCCATCGCCCATCGGATATTGATGGCCGCTTAGTACTTTAAATTCCGTTAAATTTTCTTTCAATAAACGACGCAATAATTGATTGTGCATCACACCGCCGGAAAGCACGATGGTGCGGCAATTGTGTTTTTGCGCGTGTTTGCGTGCAAGAGTTGCAAAACCTTGTGCCAAGGTATAATGAAACGCGAAGGCTTTATCTTCTTTTGAACCTTCGTAAGCCAACCAGCTTTGCCAGAAAACGGTGAGATCTAATTTATTCTCTTTTATCGGCATTTTAACCGTGATATCGAACGTGCTTTTATGTTTGGCTAAAGGAGATTGTGCGGCAAGCGCCTCTAAATGACAGGCGGCCTCGCCTTCCCAAGAGAGTTTTTCAGCAGTAATGCCTAAGCCATAGGCCACCGCATCAAATAAGCGACCGGTGGAGGAAATTAATGGCGAATTAACTTTGCGTTCAATCGCTGCTGCAAGCGTTTGCCAAGGCAAATCAGCACAGCTTTGCGCCGCAATCTCGCGCCAATGCGGCACGAATTGTTGTAAATGCGCAAGCCAGTTGCGCCAAGGTTGAGTCGCCGCTAAATCACCGCCGGGCAATGCAACTGCGGGCAGACCACCTAAATGGCGGCATTGGACACCGTTTACCAACAAGCATTCGCCACCCCAAAGCTGTCTGTTTTCGCCCATGCCGATGCCGTCTAAGGCGATACCGATCGTTTTGTCGCAGCAATGATGTTCTGCCAGTACGGCAGCAATGTGAGCATGATGGTGAAGTATTTCCACGTAAGGCCGGCCAAGTTTTTCCGCCAAGGTTTTTCCGATTTTTGAAGAAAAATAACCTTGATGTGCATCCACCGCAATGATATCCGGCGTGAATTGGTAGATGTGCGAAAACAGCGCAATATTATTTTCTAATTGTCGTTGCACCAATTCGTTAGCGGTGTCGCCGATATGCTGGCTGACCACCGCTTTATTTTGTTTTAACAAACAGAAAGTGTTTTTTAGATCGGAACCGAATGCCAAAATATTGCGTTGATTTTGCGTGTTCAGTACGGTTTCATCCGGCACATAGCCGCGAGCGCGACGCAAGATTTCCGGGCCATCGAACGCGGCGCGGACTAAGGAATCATCGGCACGCTGTAAAATGTCGCGATTATGACAAAGATAAAAATCCGCTAATGCAGCTAATTTTTTGAGCGCATTTTCGTTATCCAAAACCGGCGGTTCGCCACTTGGATTCGCCGACGTCATGACCAAGGGTATCGCGGTTTCTCGCAGCAATAGATGTTGCAACGGGTTGCTCGGTAACATTACGCCGATTTCGTTCAAATGGGGCGCGATATTTTCCGCTAAGTTTGGTACTTTGGATTTCTCCAATAGTACTATCGGCGCGGCAACGGAAGTTAAAAGTCGAATCTCATCGTCATTTAAATTTTGAAGAAAAGCAAGGCTTGGTACCATCACGGCGAGCGGTTTGCTCGGGCGATGTTTACGCACCCTTAAATTCAGCACCGCATTGAAATCCCGTGCGTCGCAGGCCAAATGAAATCCACCGATGCCTTTTACTGCAATGATTTTGCCTTCGTGCAGTAAATGCGCGCTTTGTTTTAGCGCCGCTTCACTGTTGGCAAGGCGGTGGTTTTGATCTTGCAACCAAATATGCGGACCGCAAACGACGCAAGCATTGGGTTGCGCATGGAAACGGCGGTCGGCAGGATTTTTGTATTCGGCGGCACACTCGGGGCAGAGAGGAAAATTCGCCATGGAGGTATTTTTGCGGTCGTAGGGAATGGCTTTAATAATGGTAAAACGCGGACCGCAGTGAGTACAGTTAGTGAAAGGGTAGTGGTAGCGCCGATTGGTTGGGTCGAATAAATCTTGCAGGCAGGCGGGACAGGTAGCAGCGTCTGGCACGATTTGGGTGTCCATGGCGTTGTTTTCACTTTCGCGGATTTCAAAGCCGTCAAAGTGTGGTGGATTTTCCCAGCGTTTTTCATGCTGCTGAATGTCGGTAATAAGGGCCAGTGGTGGTAGTTTGTTGTGCAAATCGTGTAGGAATTGTTGTAACTGTTGTTTCGTTGGTTCCAGCAGGCGGATTAACACACCTTGTCCGTCGTTATTGACATCGCCATGTAGTTCGTATTTGTTCGCCAGTAACCAGACAAAAGGACGAAACCCTACGCCTTGTACTTTACCTTTGATTCTTAACTCGATTCCGTTCATATTTTTCTCGGCCAGGTTGATTTTATTAAGAGATGATAGTGAGAAATGACAGCGTAAGCGCTGATCTGAATCAAAACGATTTAAGAAAGATGGCGTGAGGGCACGCCATCCGGGGGATAAGTGTTACATTAAGATTTATTCAATGGCATATTCAATAGTGACAACCAAACGTGCTTTTTTCTCAATAGTACTGGTGTCATAACTACCGGTGTAATCGCTGCTGTCTTCTGCATCAGGATTAGGAGATTGAATGTAAAAAGGACCTTGGGAGGCGGATTTTAACACGCCCACTTTAACATTACTGGTTTTGGCAAATTCTTCTGCTCGTATACGAGCATCTTGAGTCGCTTTAGAGATTAATTCTCGTTTAAGGCTTTCTAAATTTTCTAAATAATAATTGGGATCATTAAAGCCAATTTCTTCATTGTTTGCCGCAATTTGGTGAATATTCGTTAAAGCTTTTTGTAATTTGGCCAGTTCTTTGGTTGAGAGATGGATATTTCTGGAGGCGGTGTAGCCGTTCTGACGGCGTTTCGTTTCTCCTTTCTCATTTTCATAATATTCTGTGTAAGGTTTCACATCTAATTCGGTTATTTCACGATTTTCATCGGTAAATCCTTGTGATTTTAAGAAACGCACGGCTTCATTCAAATTCTTTTGGTTCGCGGCCATTGCATCACTATAAGTTCTCCCCCAACCGCCTATATTAATTACCCATGTCCCCTGAGTGGCGGTGTAATGTTCTTCCGCTAATCCTTTCACTGAAATTGAGCCGGTTTGACGAAAATTTTTAAATTGATTACCAAGAATAAAGGCGGATGCCATTAATCCTGTCGCTAAAATGATGCCGAAAACGGCAAGGTAAGGTTTTTTGTTCATAGGTTTTCCTTTTTTATGAGAGTAAATTTGTGAGAAGAATTATATAAAAATCAGTCTACCTCTATAAATAGAATATACTAAATAAGAAATTTTATCATTAAAAAATCAATTACTTATCTTATCTAGGAATACTTAAAGAAATTTCAATATTTATGATCTCAATCAAGAAAAAGAAAGATCAAGGCTAGGCCTAATACTTTATAAGTAGTACCCTTAATTTTAAAGTGGTTATTAAGGATTTAACCACTCGCACTGTCTATAAGGGGGGGAGACTATGAATCGTTTTGTTATCGGTGATCCCAAAGACTGTATAGGATGTAACACATGCATGGCTGCGTGTAGCGAAACCCATAAAGCCTTCGGATTACAATCTTATCCTCGGTTACAAGTCATGCGCAATGACGACATAACCGTTCCAATCCTCTGTCGTCATTGTGATGACTCGCCGTGTGCCACTGTGTGTCCGGTACACGCGATAACTCATGTGAATGACACTATTCAACTCAATGAATCTTTATGTATCGGTTGCAAATTGTGCGGTATCGCCTGTCCGTTTGGTGCGATTACGCAACATGGTAGTGCGCCGATCGATGCACCTGAGTATTACGAAAGTTTCACCTTTACTGATGCAGTGAAACGGGATATTCGTACTGCTCCGGATAATTCGGAATTACACAATATGTTGGCATGGCAACCAGGCGTGAAAGCGATTGCGGTGAAATGTGATTTGTGTTACTTCCGCGAAGAAGGCCCGGCGTGCGTGCAAACCTGTCCGACGAAAACCCTGTTTATCATCAGTGATAAGAGTATTGAACAAGCTAACCTTAAAAAACGTGAAATGGCATTAACGTCTTCACCTGCTATTCCAAGATAGTTTTGTTTACTCGTTAATCAATGGAGTGAAATTATGAGTTATTCAATTAGTTTACTCGTCACGGCCCTGTTGATTTATGTTGTCGGTGCGTTTATTTCGCTCATCGTAAGTCGGAATGAACAACTTTCAATCAATATATCCGGCGTGACCGGTATACTTGGTGGAGTGTTAGGCATCGCAGCCTGCATCCCCGTTCTTATCAGCAGCGACACTGTCGTTGATGTATTCCAAACCCCATTTGAATTTGCTCGCTTCTCCATCCGTATCGACGGATTGGCTGCGTTTATGGTGTGCGTGATTTCTTTATTGGTCGTGGTCAGTGCACTTTATTCTTTCTCTTATGTGAAAGAATATAAAGGTAAAGGTGCCAGTTCCATGGGGTTCTTCATGAATCTCTTTATCGCTTCGATGGTTGCCTTAGTCACCTGCGATAATGCGTTCTACTTTTTAGTCTTTTTTGAAATGATGTCGTTGGCATCTTATTTCTTGGTGTTAACCGAACAAGATGACAACGCTGTGAATGCCGGTTTATTGTATTTCTTCATTGCGCATGCCGGTTCTGTGTTAATTATGATCGCCTTCTTTATTTTCTACTGCTATTCAGGCAGTTTTGAATTTGGCGATTTTCGACAAACCCGCCTTTCCGAACCGCTTGCCTTCACTGTGTTTGTTTTAGCTTTCCTCGGTTTCGGGGCAAAAGCGGGTATGATTCCATTACACAGTTGGTTACCAAAAGCTCACCCGGCGGCACCATCTCATGCGTCTGCGTTAATGTCCGGCGTCATGGTGAAAATCGGGATTTTTGGGATCGTGAAAGTGGGGATCGATCTCTTGGGGGCCACCAATATGTGGTATGGCGTGATTGTATTGGGATTTGGCGCCGTATCTTCTGTTCTTGGCGTGCTTTATGCCCTTGCCGAACATGATATTAAAAAATTATTGGCTTATCACACAGTAGAAAATATCGGCATTATTATGATGGGTGTCGGTGTTGGCATGATCGGCATTGCCACTCATCATCCGGTTCTTGCCACCGTTGGTTTGCTTGGTGGGTTGTACCACTTATTAAACCATGCCGTATTTAAAGGCTTGTTGTTCTTAGGCGCAGGCTCTGTGATGTATCGGTTACATACCAAAGACATGGATCTTATGGGTGGCTTAGGTAAACTCATGCCATATACCGCGTTCTGTTTCTTAATTGGTACCATGGCAATTTCTGCGTTGCCACCGTTTAACGGTTTCGTCAGCGAATGGTTTACCTATCAATCTTTATTCAGCCTCAGTCAAAGCGATGATTTCGTGCTAAAACTTGCCGGCCCGATTGCCATTATTATGCTTGCGTTAACCGGTGCACTGGCGGCACTTTGTTTCGTGAAAGTGTATGGGATTAGCTTTGGTGGTGCGCCTCGCAGTGAAAGCGCGACAAATGCCCGTGAAGTGCCAAAACCGATGGTCATTGCCATGGGCATTTTGGCGTTATGTTGTATCTTATTGGGCGTTGGTGCCTCTGTTGTGACCCCAATAATAGCGAAAATTTCCACCGCACTTGCCAATTCGGCATCAATCACGTTAGCGCATAATGGCGTGCTCGTTGCTCAAGCTGAGCCGAATACGGCGCTTTCTACACCAATGGTGACAATTATGCTGTTGGCGTTCTTCTTCCTGCCGTTCACTTACTATGCCTTAACTAAAAATCAACGGGTGGCTGCTCGCGCTAAAGGTAATCCTTGGGCTTGTGGTTATGCCTATGAAAGCCATATGGCCGCTTCTGCAGGTAGTTTTACCCGACCGTTACGCACGATCTTTAAACCGCTTTACACCTTGCGCCAAGTGTTAGATCCGGCACCATTAGGAAATAAAGGCGTTCAGGCGTTAATTAAAGGTGCAACGAATACCGAACCGTTCTGGGAAGAAAAAGTCACGATGCCGATTGGGCATTTCATTCCTTGGTTAGGACGTAAAATTCAATGGCTGCAACAAGGCGATTTCCGTGTGTATTGCGTGTATTTCGTGATTGCCTTGGTGGCAATATTGCTTTCCATTGCATTGATGTAGGAGGTCGAAAATGATTACGTTACCTTCAGAAATTGCCACATCCGCCGGAATGTTTGTCTTGGCCATTGTGCAAGCCTTGATTTTACTTGCTCTTGCCCCGTTATTTTCCGGTATTTCACGGATGATTCGTGCGCGTATTCAGTCACGCCGTGGTCCGGGATTGTTACAGGATTATCGTGACATTGCGAAATTGATGAAACGGCAAAATATTTGGCCGGATAATGCCGGTGCGGTTTCCCGCATGATGCCTTACGTGTTAATCAGCACCGTCATGGTAGTGGCAATGAGTTTGCCTTTGTTTACTCGAGTTTCACCGTTTGGAGCCAGCAGTGATTTAATTACCGTGGTTTATTTATTAGCGCTGTTCCGTTTCTTCTTTTCAATTGCTGGTTTGGATTCAAACAGCACATTCTCAAGTTTAGGTGCAAGCCGTGAAGTAACACTAGGTGTGTTGGTTGAACCGATTTTAATGTTGGCGTTTTTAGTGATTGCGTTGATTGCCGGTTCAACTAACTTTGCCGTGATTGGTACACAACTTTCAGAACAAAGTTGGCAATATCCCATTGCGACGCTGGTGGCTCTGGTTGCTGCCTTCTTCGCTGTGTTTATTGAAATGGGGAAAATTCCGTTTGACTTAGCTGAAGCAGAACAAGAATTACAAGAAGGCCCGTTGACTGAATATTCCGGTCCGTCTCTTGCCTTGTTAAAAATGGGCTTGAGCTTAAAATCCATGGTGGTTGCCGCCATCTTTGTGAGCGTGTTATTACCATTCGGCGCAGCACAGGATTTGAGCATAAGTGCGGTTGTTCTTGGCACTGTTTTCTTCTTCGTGAAATTGTTGGTGGTGTTCGTGTTAGCCAGTGTTTTTGAAAATACACTTTCCCGTACCAGCTTCATGTTAACCGGACGTTTAACGGTTGTCGGCTTCGGCATTTCTGTGTTGGCGTTTGTGTTTTACCTCACTGGATTGTAAGGAGGAAAAAATATGGAACGTTTAGCTCTGATTACAATCATTTCGCCATTTGTGGGGGCTTTTATCGTCGGCCTAACAAAAACGAATTTTGCCAAGTTAGCGACGTTTTTTGCGGCATTGACGACTGTCTGTATCAGTGCATTAGCAGGACAGTGGTATTTCAGTGGTCATCAAAGCGTGACCTATGATCTGGTGGCATTCGATCACACCGTCATTTTTGGGGTGACATTGGATGCAGTTAGCACTCTGATTGGCTTCGCGGTGGTCAGTCTCGGTTTCTTGATTTGCTTATATTCTTGTGGCTATTTAACCGATAAAAACCGTGAGCATCCACATAACGGCTTACCGCGCTTTTACGCATTTTTACTCATTTTTATTGGTGCGATGGCCGGTTTAGTGTTGTCTTCTACCTTGGCAGGTCAGTTACTGTTCTTTGAAATTACCGGTGGCTGTTCTTGGGCATTAATTAGCTATTATCAAAGTCCGAAAGCCATGGCAGCCGCAATGAAAGCTTTGATTATCACTCATGTGGGGGCCATCGGTTTATACATTGCAGCGGCTTATTTGTTCAGCCAATCCGGCACATTTTCTATCACCGCATTGGAACAGTTGGACCCGAGTGCGAAAAGCATTGTGCTCTTCGGCGTAATGTTTGCTGCCTGGGGGAAATCCGCACAGTTGCCAATGCAAATTTGGTTGCCGAATGCCATGGAAGCTCCTACACCGGTGAGTGCTTATTTGCACGCAGCATCAATGGTTAAAGTGGGCGTGTATATCTTTGCTCGTGCGGTGATGTCTGCCGGTGATATTCCATCGATTGTGGGTGAGGTGGGCATCGTTATGGCGATGATTACCTTAATTTACGGCTTTATGATGTACTTGCCGCAAACGGATTTAAAACGCTTGCTGGCGTATTCCACCATTACCCAACTTTCTTATATTTTCATTGGGATTTCTCTTGCGGCGCTTGGTTCCAAATTAGCTTTGGTTGCAGCGGTTGCCTATATTTTCAACCATGCTTTTGCAAAAAGTTTGTTCTTCTTGGTTGCCGGTTCCTTAAGTTATGCCACCGGAACCCGTTCTATGCCGTTATTGCAAGGGATCATGCGCACGATGCCTGTTGTTGGGGCGGGATTCGGTGTTGCTGCGTTAGCGATTGCCGGGGTGCCGCCGTTTAATGGATTTTTTAGCAAGTTCCCGTTGTTTGCTGCCGGCTTTGAATTAGGCAATGAGTATAGCTGGATCACGATCTTGATGGTGATTGCATTGATTGAATCTACGGCGACTTTCGTATGGTTGCTGTATAAATTCGGACAATGTGTCATTGGTCAAGCGTCGGACGCTGTTGCCAAAGCTCAGCCCATTACGCTTTCTATGCACGTTGTATTAGTTGTGCTTATGGTGATGTCGGTTTGTTCCGGTTTTATTGCTGCCTATTGGCTGGGTTTAGCAGGTTAAGGAGGAATCTATGTTAATGATTAATGGTCTTGCAAGTTTACTCATTATTACCTCTCTCTGCGTCATTATGGTAAGAACCGCCAAAAGAGCGGCAATGTTTTATGGCTTACAATCTCTCGTTTTGGTTTTGCTGTTCGTCTATCTTGCCTATGAAATGCAAGCACACGAGCTCTATATGTGGTCAATCAGCGCCTTTATTACCAAAGTTATTTTAGTGCCGGCGATTTTAATCTACGCCATGCGCCACATTGATGAAAGTCAAACCCCGGCAGGGATGAATATTGCGTGGTTGTTGCCCATCACTGCTTGCATTGTCACCTTGTGTTACTTTGTGATTATGCCGATTGACCTGCCGTTAGTGGAACATCTCAAACCGGCGCTTTCTGTGTCTTTAAGCCACTTTTTGCTTGGTTTGGTATGTATTGTGAGTCAGCGCAATATCGTAAAACAAGTATTCGGTTATTGTTTGATGGAAAACGGGTCTCATCTCACTTTAGCCTTATTGGCAAATAAAGCACCTGAGTTGGTCGAAATCGGGATTGCTACAGATGCTATCTTCGCGGTCATCATTATGGTGGTGTTGGTAAATAAAATTTACCGAACATTCCATTCATTAGATGCAAAACAACTTATGAATTTGAAGGGGTAACGCTATGTATGAACAATGGATAAATGCGTTATTAATCGCACCTTTAGTAATATCAATTGCCTGTTTTGCCAGCGGATTGGTAAAAACACAGTCATTTTGCACCGCACTTCATATTACCGGATTGATATTAACCTTTATGTTTTCTCTTATGGTGATTTCCGGGGTATTGGCGCAAGGGGAAATTACAACGTGGGGAAATTGGATTCATGTAGATAGCCTGTCAGCCATTTTCTTAGCTTTAATTAGCATCGTAGGTGGTTTGGCAGGCGTATATTCTGTTGCCTATATCAACCGTGAATTTAACGAAGGGCATATTGATATTATCGGTTATTGCCGTTACTACGGTTTCTTGCACCTGTTCTTCTTCACCATGATTTTATCGGTGACCACCAATAACCTGATTTTGATGTGGGCAGGAATTGAAGCCACGACCTTGAGCTCTGCTTTCTTAGTCGGAACCTATAAACAAAAAACGTCTCTGGAAGCTGCATGGAAATACATCATTATTTGCTCTGTTGGGGTAGCGTTCGGTTTATTTGGTACGATTCTGACTTTCGCGAATGGAACGAACCTCTTAGCAGATCCAGGTCAAGCCATTTTCTGGACAGCCGTTAATCAACAGGCTTCCGGCCTTAATCACGGTTTGATGTATCTTGCCTTTGCATTCATCTTGGTTGGCTTCGGCACCAAGTGCGGTCTGTTTCCAATGCATACTTGGTTGCCTGATGCTCACAGTGAAGCGCCAAGCCCTGTCAGTGCGGTGCTTTCTGCCGTACTGCTAAATTGCGCTATGTTGGTGGTTTTACGCTACTACATTTTGGTTTCCCAAGCCGTGGGCGACGAATATCCACAAACGCTGTTATTAGTATTCGGTTTGCTTTCCACCGGTATCGCCTCATTTTTTATCATCATGCAACATGATATTAAACGTAAGTTGGCCTATCACAGTATTGAAAATATGGGGTTAATTAGTTTTGCCTTTGGTTTAGGTGGCCCGATCGGGGCGTTTGCCGGCTTGTTACACACCATCGCCCACAGTTTAGCGAAAGCCTTATTGTTCTGTGCTTCCGGTAATATCTTATTGAAATATCGAAGCCGTGATATTCAGCAAGTCAGTGGTTTATGGCGCACCATGCCATTTACTGCCGTATTGTTTGCCGGTGGTGCATTAGCCCTAGGGGGCATGCCACCGTTCGGGATGTTTACCAGTGAATTTGCTATCGCCGTCGCAGGGATTTATGCAGGTAAAACATGGCTCATCGTTTTATGCTTGATCTTCTTGACCATTGCCCTAGCCGGGTTAACTACCATGCTGTTAAAAACCGTATTAGGTCAGCCAAAAGAGGGCATTGAAGTCGGCGAATTAAATAAATCCTCTATTGTGGTATTGGCAATTTACTTGTTGTTACTGCTCGGTATGGGGATTTATATCACCGAACCGATTTTACACCTACTTACCAATGCTGTTGGTATTGTGTTGGGACAACCTGACATCTCTTTTGGGGATATGCTGGTTTTACCTTGGCAAAGTTTAGCGAAATGATCGACATGAGGGGGAAAAAATGGAATTAACGAAAAATACATCCGTCGATCCGAGCAAAATGCTTGGCAAAAATTATATTGAAGCAGTGAATGCAAAATTTCCAAATACCATTTTGGACGAGGAGTGGTCAACACCGAATCAGGTTACGCTTACCATCAAAACGAACATGTTGCCTGATGTTGTGGAATACCTTTACTACCAACATGATGGCTGGTTGCCATTGGTATTTGGCAATGATGAACGCTCTATTCATGGTAATTATGCGGTGTACTATGTGCTTTCCATGGAAGGGGAAGTAAAAACCTTTGTCACCATAAAAGCCTTGGTCGATCCCGTGACCTTAGAATTTCCGTCTGTGACGCCAAGAGTGAAAGCGGCTGTTTGGGGGGAACGTGAATTATTTGATATGTATGGTTTGAAAGCGGTCGGATTACCTGATCAGCGTCGCTTGGTGTTGCCGGACGATTGGCCGGAGGATCTTTATCCGTTGCGTAAAGATTCCATGGATTATCGTTTACGCCCGGATCCGACAACGGCAACGGAAACTTATGAATTTATTAACGAAAAAGGCGAAGCGCGTATTGTACCGATTGGTCCGTTACATATCACCTCCGATGAACCGGGACACTTCCGTTTATTTGTCGATGGGGAAGATATTATCGACGCAGACTATCGCTTGTTCTATGTGCATCGCGGCATGGAAAAACTGGCAGAAACCCGCATGGATTACGACCAAGTCAACTTCCTTGCCGACCGTGTGTGTGGGATTTGTGGTTTTACCCATAGTGTTGCCTATGCTAATTCGGTGGAAAGTGCCTTGGGCATACAAATTCCACAGCGCGCCCAGTGGATTCGCGCTATTTTGTTAGAAGTGGAACGGTTACACAGCCATTTATTGAACTTAGGCCTTTCTAGCCACTTTACCGGTTTTGATACCGGCTTTATGCAATTTTTCCGAGTGCGGGAAAAATCCATGACCTTGGCTGAAGTCCTTACCGGTGCCCGTAAAACATATGGTATTAACCTCATTGGTGGAGTGCGCCGCGACATGCTGAAACATCAACGGGAGCAGTGTATCAAGTTGATTGGGGAAATGCGTGAAGAAGTTAAAACCTTGTCGGAGATTTTGTTGAACACGCCGAATATGGAACAGCGTACTGTTGGCGTAGGGATCTTAGCCAAAGACATTGCGCGTGATTTCAGCCCGGTGGGTCCGATGATTCGTGGTTCCGGTTTTGCTCGTGATGTGCGTAAAGTGCATCCTTTCTCCGGTTATGGCGATGTGCCGTTTAATTTGTTCACTGAAGCTAATGGCGATGTGTTATCCCGCGTGAAAGTACGGATTAACGAAGTGTTTGAATCCATGAATATCATTGATTACATGGTGGATAACCTGCCTAGTGGCGACATCTTAAAAGAAGGTTTCAATTATACGCCGGGGCGTTTTGCGCTAGGAATTACCGAAGCACCACGTGGCGAAGATATTCACTGGTCAATGCTGGGCGATAACCAAAAACTGTTCCGTTGGCGCTGTCGTGCAGCAACCTATGCTAACTGGCCAACCTTACGTTATATGTTGCGTGGCAATACCGTCTCTGATGCGCCGCTCATCATTGGTAGTCTTGACCCTTGCTATTCTTGTACCGGTATTGAACGTAAGAATTCACCATTGAAATAAGGGAGGCGGAAGATGTTTAAGTTACTTAAAACGGTATTTAAAGCCGGTGACGTTACCACGAAATACCCGTTCAAACCTTATGAAGTGGATGACGATTTTAGAGGAAAACCGGAGCTTAATTCCGATCAATGTATTGTCTGTGCCGCTTGTACCATGGCTTGTCCATCAAATGCATTGACGATGCGCACCGATCCGGTCAGTGGTGAACGGACTTGGTCACTTTTCTTGGGGCGTTGTGTTTTCTGTGGCCGTTGTGAAGAAGTTTGCCCAACTAAAGCAATTCATTTAACACAGGATTTTGAATTATCAGTCACCAACAAACAGGATCTTTATCAAGAAACGACCTTTGCGACGGTTAGCTGCCAGCATTGTGGTAAACCGTTTATTTCTTATAAAGAACTAAATTACACCATTGATTTATTCAAACAAACGTTGGATGACCCACAATTAGTGAAACAAAAATTGGAAGTATTGCATACTTGCCCGGTGTGTAAGCGTCAAGACAGTTTGGAGAAAACCGCCAATATGGAATCCAATATGCGGATGAAATTGATCGATTTTAAAGAGCCGGTTCGCTTGAATTTCAAACAAATGGTTGAGCAACGGGAAGAAAGTGCGGTGCAAAATTCAAAAGTTTTAGCAGGAGGCGAAAAACGATGAATACACAAATTCCAATGCCGGTAAACGGTATTTCAACGCCATTCAGCGTTGATGAAAATATTGCCAGTATGAAAAAAACGTTGTTGAAGAATATTCAACGTTCGGCGTATGTGTACCGTGTGGACTGTGGCGGTTGTAATGGTTGTGAAATCGAAATTTTTAGTACTATCACACCGGTTTTTGATGCAGAGCGTTTTGGGATCAAAGTAGTGGCATCGCCTCGTCATGCGGATATTTTATTATTCACCGGTGCTGTTACCCGTGCCATGCGTACTCCGGCGATGCGTGCTTACCAAGCAGCGCCAGATCCAAAAATCTGTATTTCTTACGGGGCTTGCGGTTGCGGCGGTGGGATTTTCCACGACCTTTATTGTGTTTGGGGCGGCAGTGATCAAATCGTGCCGGTTGATGTGTACATCCCAGGCTGTCCCCCAACTCCGGCAGCAACCATTTATGGTTTTGCTATGGCGCTGGGGTTGCTCGATCAAAAACTCAAAGGTAAGCAAGAGACAGCGGATCCGCATGTCGAGGCTAAATTACGTTTTCCAACGATTCCGTTGGATTTACGTATCAGCTTAGAACGGGAAGCCCGTCGTCTTGCCGGTTATCGCCAGGGCGGCAACATTGTCGATCAATTCATGGCGATGATGACGGAAGAAGACAAAGTTCCGTTTGGCGTGCGCTTGGGTGAATACTTGGAACGTGAAGCGGATCCGCGTTTAGCGGAAATTATGAACCGCTTACATTCTATTAGTTTGCCGTTTTCCGGTTAGTTATGGTTTCTATTTTTGTTTATGGAACAGCGCCCCAAGCGTGTTCAATGCGGTGCTGATTCGTTACTTCGTTGTAATCTTCTAGGTTTGCCATATAACTAGCGTTCAATGCGGTGCTAATTTGATGTTCCGTTGTCGCCTTGTTTGAGGGTTGAAGGATTACGTAGTAATGGAAGGCAAGAAACTTTATAAGGCTGTGTTATGACTACAAAAGTGATTTTTTATCTGTTAAATCAACGTTTCGTCGAAAACGATAAACAAGTGCCGGAACAGGCGCAGCAAGTTATGTATTATTCCCTGGCGATTGGTCACCATGTGGGCGTGATTGATTGCTTTAAAAAGTTGTTAATTTGCGACTATGACGATTATCAACATTTTGTCCAAAGTTTTCCGGAAGGAGAGGCAAGACGTAAATTCGCCGGTCTTATGAAATTTGGTGAAATCGTGATTGATTCCAGCCATGTGAATTTATTGGCGAAAGCGATGGATGAAAATAAAGCGAATTTTGCGCCGCAATATCAACAGTGGGTGGAAATTTTAATGGATACGCTGGCTTCCATTCAACGCGAGCCGGTGATGTATATTATGGTGAAACGTCGTGATGAATAATAACCTCATTTTGACTGTCGGCAATAGCATGATGGGTGACGACGGCGCGGGGCCTTATTTCGCGCAACTTTGTCGCCAAGTGCCGTTGCCGAATTGGACCGCATTGGACGGCGGTACAACGCCGGAAAATTTTGTTCATCAAATTCGAGCAATGAAACCTGAACGGTTAATGATTTTTGATGCGACGGAAATGGAACTGCCACCCGGCAAAATTCGACGAATAGATAAAGACGCCATCGCAGAAACGATTTTCGTCAGCACTCATACCTTACCTTTAAATTTTCTGATTGAACAACTGGAAGACGAGATTAACGAAGTGCTGTTTATCGGCATTCAGCCTGACCTCGTTGCTTTTGGCTTTCCAATGACACACGCGGTGAAAAGTGCAGTCGAGTTTTTCTATGATTTTTTGAAGAATAACGGTGACTTATCAGAAATTTCCCTATTTTGAGCAAAATGAAAAGCCTCTAAGAAGAGGCTTTAAATTTATTTTTCTTTCCAATATCCAATCCATTCTTTCAGCAATTGCATATTTTTTGCCAGTGCGCCGCCTTGAGGAATAAAATGCATCATATTTAACCTGTATTCTTGCGGTGTAATACCTTCCCCGACACTTGCCGGCATCACCACAAAACCTTGTTGTTCAAATAAGAGTTTTGCGCGCTGCATATGCCACTCGTTTGTCACCAAAATAATTTTACGAATTCCTTCTTTTTCCAATATTTGCTTAGTGAATAAGGCGTTTTCTTTTGTTGTGAGTGCTTTCGGCTCAATCCATTTGGTCGGAACATTGAAAAAGTTTTGTAATTCCTCCGCCGCGACTTTAGCTTCAATTGCACCGGTCGGGCTGGCGCCGGTAATTAACAGCGGAAGTTTGGTTTCTTTTTGCAAATAAGCAGCGTAACGCAACCGTTCCAACTGAACCGCATTGGAGGCAAGAGGGGCATAAAGTTCTTGGCTGTCACGTAAACCGCCGCCGAGCAAAACGATCGCTTGCGCTTGTTTATAGTCATCAAGATTAAGATGCGCTTCGATTGTCAGGCTATCTTTTAGCGTTTGTGCGGTAAAAGGAATACTTAATATATAGAGTAGGGCTATCCCTAATGCAGTTGAAATTCGGCTTAATTTTTTGAAGTTTAATTTTGCCAGAATCAGCGCCGCAATCCATAAAATCAAAATATTAAACGGCGGTAGGAGCATTGCGGTGATTAGTTTTTTGAGTTCAAACATGATTTATCCAATTCAACAAAGTTTATATTTTTCGTCCATAGTTTGGCATAGCTTAAATTTTTGCCGTAAGCGTTATCGCAAACGCAGTTTGGAATGTCCAGTAAGCAGGAAAAAATATGCCCGTGCAAACGGGTTGTGGTGATGTACTCGTTTTGCAAAAACACATTTGCCGCACGATTGATAATGCGTTTGGTATAGGCAAACCAGAATTGATGGCAAAGATCTTTTAACCAACCCCGGTTTTGTTTATTGGCGAATTTGTTCAAACGCCAACTTAGCGCCAACACGATATTGTCTATATCGGAAAGAATATCGTCCCAGTCTTTAATATTGGCATTTTCCGGTAAGGCGGCCAAAATATTTTTTTCTATTTCGCTAGCCTCGATATCCTTGCGCAAAAAATAAAGCCGTTTGCCAGAGCTGTTCGACTTTATCGGTAAGGCTCCGTAAAGTTCGTGCGCCATATCGGGAAATAAATGTACGTTCGGTGAAAATTGTTTGAATGCTTTCGCGGTGCGAGTATCGCGGGCTAATAAATGGCAGTCGGCATGTTTTCGGAAAAACGCCACGGATTTTTCAAGATTTTTTTCATCTTTAAAATACAGCGTTTGCGGCAAAACGATAATTCGATTATCCGGAAAATGTTTTACCATTTCTTCACGAAGTTTTTGGTGTTGCAAATAAAGATCACCAAAGTTGCCGCCACCGTGTAATAAAATCGTGGTATTCGGTGTGATTTTTCGTTTTATTTCATTAATATTCATATCGTATTCGCTGCGCCTTAATCTCACTTTAATGCGGTGCCGTTTAAAGAACTGCTCCGTTCCATGATAAATCAATAAATCGCCAACGTTTAAATGCAACGGATAATCAAAGTAAAACACATCGTTTTTATCTTTGATTAAATCTGCAATCGGAGCAAGTTTTTGTTTTAAAGAAACGAGTGTTGGATTCATTTTTTTACCTTTTTCAAAATATAGCCGAATAAGAAATTTTTTTCCGCGCGATTTAAGCCGAAGATTATAATTACGGCGATTAATAGCGCTTCTAATAAAATTGCTTCCGCCACAAATTCAAAGAATGAATAATAACGTTGGGTATCCGATAAATAAATGAGCCCGAGTAACAAGACGAAAATCATACCGATATTGAACAAATAGGTAACAAATTCCATTCGACTAAATTTAATTTTTTTATTAATAAAATAGAAACGATAGATTTGCATTGAAAGCGCAGTGAAAAATTTGCCGATAAAGGCGTAAACCGGACTATAACCTAGGCTAAATAAATAGTAGGCGAGCGGCACTGTGCAAAGATCAATTATTGCTAAAATAATATTGTATTGTTTGATACCGCTTGAACCAATGGCCAATGCGGTCATCCAGAAAGAGCCGGCCATAGCGCTGATCAGTGAACATAGCAAAGTGGCTTGTACTAATTGATCGGCATAGCGCGGAACATGCTCGCCAAGCCAAAAGGTAAGCAAGGTATGGCTAAAATAAAATACCGGAGCGGCTAAAATCGCGATTAAATAAAAGGAATATTTTGATGTACTGAGAATCAGCTTTTTATTGCGTTCATAATCTTGTGCCGCATAAGACTGCACTAATTGCGGGTTAAATGCGACTTGGAAATTATTTACGAAACTATACACGGCGGTATCCACTTGTGTAGCAATACCCACTGCCGCATTCACAGTGACGCCGAAAAACAGATTGGTTACCATATTCAAGCCTTGCGTGGAACCTACATAACCCGCCTGTCCGAGTAACATCCAACCTGAAAAGCTTGCCATTTCTTTAGTTTTGTTTAGATCTTTTTGGAAATTAAAGCGGGTTTCCGCGTAAAAAGTACGGCGTGTAAAACTAAAATATAGTGAGAAAACAGATACGCTGACACAAAGTAATAACCAACTGTACGAAATCAATTTATCGTATTGTTCGATTTGCATCAAAATCAAGACGGCGGAAAGTTTGAATGCGGTTTCCGCCAAACCAAGCCAGGCGTAAAAAGACATGCGCTCATGAGCTACAATCATCGCGTTAAAAGGCACTTTAAGGATATCAATCAGTCCAATGACTAACGCAGCTTGATACATCATATTGGCAGCATGGAGGCGTTCTGCAGGAATAATTAATTGATGATTTAAAAACCAAAGCCCTACAGTTTCAGCTAATACCGCCACGACAAACATAATAAATAGGTGGTTGAGGATGCTGATATTAAACACCTTATTTACGCGAGCGGTATCGTTTGAGGCTTTTTCCACATTAATAAAACGCTGGGTGGTCGCTGTCATGGTGCCGTTAAAGAAAGAAAACAAAATCACCACACCCATCACAATGTTATAAATTCCGAAATCCTCCACCCCCAATACGCGTAATACGACACGCGAAATATAGAGCATCGCCCCCATGTTAAAGAACATACGGATGTAAAGAAACAGTGTGTTTTTAGCAATGGTTTTGTTAGACATTACGGATGACTTTTACCTGAAAATTGGTGGAGGATTATAGTTTTGTTCGTAATTGCGAACAAGTGGGCATAGACATTTTGACAGGGTTCTTACCGATAAATTGAAGTTGTTCACTCTAGTGCTATTTTTATTGACGCAATCTAAAAGGAACGATAAGGCAACGTGCCCATATTATTGATGATAAGAAGCCCATTTATAAATTAAAAATTGCTCGCACACTTGATATGAATCATGATGGCAAGCTCGGTTTTGCTGATGTGCAACGCATCTCGCTTCAACAATGGAAAGGATAGTTGTTCTTATCAAAACACGATTCTGTACTGCCCAACGAGCACCGCATTGGAACGGCCTCCAATGCGGTGCTATTTTGAATTGAGACTGTTACCTTCGCTCAGCCCGAAAAGCATAATTTAGGCTTGGAGCGATCGTAGCATCATTTCGTTTTTTAAGCGCACTTCTCTTCACAAACCTCATGCCAAGATTGTTTATCTTTAGTATAATTGGCCGTCACTTCTTTCTATGAAGTGATTTTTTATTTCCTTAATCAAGTAGCGAAAAAAATTTAACCGAGCTAATAATGAATAAGTATTTAATTTCTCTTGATAAAGACAATCGACGTCGCGAACTGTTTTTTTCTCAGAAGAATACGGCGGATTTTCGAGTATTTTCCGCGATTAATACCATGCAAGTCGAATGGAATGAACTTGCCGAACAGTTCGATTTGGCACAATTTGAACGACATTACGGGCGTAAGGTGACCAAAGGCGAGATTGGTTGTACTTTAAGTCATCTCAATGTGTACCGCTTAATTGTGGAAGATGATGCGGTGCTCGAAGATGATTACGCGTTGGTATGCGAAGACGATGCATTGTTTGCAGCGAATTTTCAGCAAAATTTGACGGCGCTTTTAGCTTCGGATTGCTCGGTGCCGATTTTGCTTATCGGCCAGTCCAAAATTGCCGATTTTCATGCGGGCGAATTGGAAATTAATTATCCGATCGCCTTTTCTTTCTTGTGCCGGAAGGCGGGCGAAGTCCGTTATGCGTATCCGTACAAAAGTTATTTTGCCGGCACGGTAGGGTATTTGATCAAAAAATCCGCTGCGCGCGCTTTTTTAAAACGACTTGAAGCGGAGAAACCGTTTTGGCTGGCTGATGATTTTAGGTTATTTGAAACGAAATTTGCCGTATCTAATCAAGTGGTGCGCCCGCTAATGGTGATCGAAAATCCGCAATTAGTCAGTAATCTCGAAGCCGTTCGCGGTTCGCAGGCCAATAATTTGGTGAAAAAATTGTTGAAATATCCGCTTAAAAAACTGATGGCGATTCGAAGAAATTTAGGAAAGTAACATGAGCGCACTTTTTAACCTTTTTTATATTTACGATCCTTGGTTTTTCCATGTGGTGCGTATGTCTGTGGTAGCCGGATTGGCGGCTTTCACCGTATTGGCGTATCGATATTGGAAAAAAACGTCGCCACAAAATTTTCAAGGTTTCGTTGTGCCGATGGACAGTCTCGCCGTATTGATCGGTTTAATTTTATTTAGTGTGATCCCGTTATTAGTAAACGGTACGCGCGATTTTTCTGTCCTTGTCATGTATGTGAAAGAACTGATTTTATTTGTTTTCGGTATCGGCCTTTATAATCTGTTTTATGCGCTGCCAAATGGGCAACAATGTGCGGTACGGGATTTACAAATCGGTGTTGCTATTCAATTTGTGTTAGGCGTGCTGGCGTTGTTCGGCGTATCTTTTGTGGTGGATTTTTTATTATCCACCAATGCGGTGCTGCCTGCGCGTTTCTATGGTTCCGAACAGGAATATCGCCTGTATAATCTGACATCGGCAGCGTTTTTTCAGCTTAGTTTATTCTATTTAATGCTGTTTCATTTCTTGTTGGCGTACGACGCAAAACATAATTCCGTTCCGAGCATCTTGGTATTGTTAATCCTTTGTATTGGCTTGATTTCAGGCAGAACATTTTTATTGCTTTCGGTAGTAAGTATTGCTGTGTATTTCAAGCGACGTTATCTGCCGTCACTCATTGCATTTGTCTCATTGGTATTAGGTTTAGCTTATTTTTTACCATTTAATCCTTATGTGGCTCACGCACTTGAGCCGGTGATTAATTTGTTACATGGTGCCGGTTTTGTGAGTTCATCTACCGACACGTTGATGAAAAATCATTTATTTATGCCGACCTTAAAACAATTTTTAATCGGTGACGGTATGTATATGACGGGCGAGTTGGAAGCAGGGCGTTATTATGGCCATACGGATTCCGGATTTTTGCGCCAAATTTTATACGGCGGTTTGAGTTATGCATTAGTATGCTTTTTAGTGACGTTCTATTTCGTACGCAAAGTAGCATTAAATTGGTTTGACGGTAGTTGGAGATTCATTTTGTCCGCCTTTGTTATTCTCGCCGTCAGCAATGTTAAAGCCGATACCTTCGCCTTTCCGGGTATTATGTTTGTAATGTTGATGTTTTTGTCATTATTTGGCTCGCACGGCAAACAACGAATTTTTTTAACCCCAAAGGAGGTGAAGCATGTTTAGTATTATCGTTCCTTCCTATAATCGAAGAGATGAAATTCCGGCGTTGCTGGACAGTTTAACCCGGCAGACTAATCATGATTTTGAAGTGGTGATTGTGGACGATTGCTCCGAATATCCGGTTGTTGTGGAGCAATCTTATCCTTTTGCGGTGCGCGTGGTTCGTAATCAAACTAATCAAGGTGCGGCGGAAAGCCGCAATATCGGTGCGCGCGTGGCAAAAGGCGAATGGTTGCTATTTTTAGATGATGACGATCGTTTTGCGGATAATAAATGCGCCCGATTAGCCGAGATTATTGCCACTCACATTGACGTTAATTTTCTTTACCATCCGGCGAAATGCGAAATGGTAAACGAAGGTTTTAGTTATCAGACAAATCCGATTGAACCGCAAGAAATCAGCATTGAACGCATTTTACTTGCTAATAAAATCGGCGGTATGCCGATGATTGCTGTGAAAAAATCGTTGTTTCTAAAAATAGGCGGATTATCAAGCGCGCTTCGTTCCCTTGAGGACTATGATTTCTTGTTAAAATTAGTGAAAGAACCGACCTTTAAGCCGTACAAGGTGGATGAAGCGTTGACTTATTGTACTTTTCACACCAAACGTTCCAGCGTTTCGACGGACACGTCTAACACGCAAAAAGCCATTGATTATATTCGCGAACATTATGTGGAGAGCGAGCAACAGGCGCGTAATTTTGCCATTAATGCTCAATATATGCTTGCTTATCCGAATGTGATGAATCTTTCTCGCAAAGCTGCAAAATACTATTTCGCCATTTTCCAAAAAACAAAAAGCGTGAAGCAGTTGCTGATTGCATTAGTCGTGCTAATTTCGCCAAAATTAGCAATTAATTTGAAACGTTTTATGTAATTGTGATGAATAGAAGAGAAGGAAAATAATGAAATTTTCAGTTTTAATGTCCTTATATATTAAGGAAAATCCGGAGTATTTAAGAGCGTGTTTTGCAAGCCTTGTAGCACAAACCCGTCCGGCGGATGAGATCGTGTTGGTATTTGACGGCGCGGTTACGCCGGAATTAGAAGCCGTGGTTGACGAATTTGAATCTCAATTACCGTTAAAATTGGTTAAATTGCCGCAAAATCTTGGCTTAGGTAAAGCGCTAAATGAAGGCTTGTTACATTGTTCCTACGATTGGGTATTTCGCATGGATACCGATGATATTTGTGTGCCGGAACGTTTTGAAAAACAAACGGCATTTATTAATGCCCATCCCGATACGATTATTTTTGGCGGGCAAATTGTCGAATTCGGCCAGAATATAAATGATATTGTTGCCTATCGTAATGTACCAACTGATGCGGTGTCCATTGTGAAGTTCACCCGGAAACGTTGTCCGTTTAACCATATGACGGTGGCGTATCAAAAGCATGCGGTGCTTGATTGCGGCGGCTATGAAGATTTGCAAGAAGATTATTACTTGTGGATAAAACTTATAGCCAAAAATCAGCAAGTGGCAAATTTACCGGATATTCTCGTTTATGCTCGCGTTGGAAACGGTATGGTGGGGCGTCGGCGCGGTTTAAATCATGCCAAAGCCGAGTGGCGTTTGTTTAAATTAAAATATCGTCTCGGTATTCAAGGATTCGTATCGGGTTTATTCACTTTTGCTCTGCGATCCGCCTCTCGTTTACTGCCGACCGCTTTATTGAAAGCGATTTATAACAAGTTTTTGAGAAAATAGATTGCTGTTTCTCTCACCAGAAAGTCGTTCGAATAAGGAACCACTAAATGCGTTTCTTGCTTGTTTGAATATAACGCTACTTCATTAAATTTTATTTTTCATGTTTGATTCAAAAAAATTCCTCGCAGATGTTTCTCATGAGCCCGGTGTTTATCGTATGTATGACGATAAGGAGCAAGTGATCTATGTAGGCAAGGCGAAGGATTTAAAGAAACGTTTGTCGAGTTATTTTCGTGCCAACCTTAGCAGCAAGAAAACCGAGGCGTTGGTGGCGTCGATTCATCATATTGATACGACGATTACTTCTAGCGAAACGGAAGCTTTGTTGCTCGAACACAATTTCATCAAACTTTATCAACCGCGCTACAATGTGTTATTGCGCGACGATAAATCCTATCCGTTTATTTTGCTCACGAAAGAACGTCATCCGCGTATCGGCGCTTACCGTGGCGCAAAGAAAATTGCCGGTGAATATTTCGGGCCTTATCCCCATGCCGGTGCGGTGCGCGAGACATTATCGCTATTACAAAAATTATTCCCCGTGCGTCAGTGTGAAAATTCAGTTTATGCCAATCGTTCACGCCCTTGTCTACAATATCAAATTGGACGCTGCTCCGCGCCTTGCGTATCGGGTTATGTGACGGACGAAGAATATAATCAGCAAGTGGAACTCGCGCGTTTATTTTTGCAAGGCAAAGATCAGCAAGTGTTGGATTATTTAATCGACAAAATGGAACGCGCGAGTCGCGAATTGGATTTTGAACAGGCCGCGCGTTATCGCGATCAAATCCAAGCAGTGCGCTCAGTGACTGAAAAACAATTTGTCGCCAACGAACGTTTGGACGATATGGATATTATGTCTATCGCCTATCAACACGGCTTAGCGTGCGTGCAAGTGATGTTTATTCGTCAAGGCAAAGTATTGGGTAATCGCAGTTATTTCCCAAAAGTACCGGCAAATACGGATCTTTCCGAACTGACCGAAACCTTCGTGGGACAATTTTATCTGCAAGGACATCAAGGACGAAGCATTCCGAATACTATTATTGTGGATCGTAAACTCAGTGCAAAAGCCGAGTTAGAGCAACTTCTGACGGAACAAGCAGGACGAAAAGTGATGATTCAAGAAAGCGTGAAAGGTGATAAAAGCAAATATCTACAATTAGCGCAAGTGAATGCCAAAGCGGCGCTGGTGACTCAACTTAAACAGTCTTCACGCATGTCCGAACGTTATCAAGCCTTATGCGAATTGCTCAATATGGCGGAAATTAAGCGCATGGAATGTTTCGATATCAGTCATACTATGGGCAGCCAAACCGTGGCTTCTTGTGTAGTGTTTAACCAAGAAGGCCCGCTGAAATCTGATTATCGCCGTTTCAATATTGAAGGCATCATCGGCGGCGATGACTATGCGGCGATGGAGCAGGCGTTGAAAAAACGTTATGACCGGGAATTGGAAGAGGAGAAAATTCCTGACGTCATTTTTATCGACGGCGGCAAAGGACAGCTTAATCGCGCCTTGGCCGTGTTTCGCGGACTCAACGTAAAATGGGACAAAAGCCGACCACACTTAATCGGCGTAGCGAAAGGCGTGGATCGTCGTGCCGGTCAAGAAATACTGATTATCAGTAAACAAAACCGTGAAATTCATTTGCCGGACGACAGCCTTGCGTTGCATTTGATTCAGCATATTCGCGACGAAAGCCACAATCACGCCATCAGCGGGCATCGTAAAAAACGCCAAAAAGCCTTCACTCAAAGCGGTTTGGAAACTATTGAAGGCGTAGGTGCCAAACGTCGCCAAGCATTGCTGAAATATCTCGGTGGCTTGCAAGGGGTGAAAAATGCGACATTGGATGAAATTGCTTCCGTGCCGGGTATTTCGCGTAAACTGGCGGAAACGATTTTTGAAACGCTCCGAAGTTAATTTTAAGTCGTTGGCAAACGGCTCAAATTTGTTATTTATTTTCTTGGAATTTCTGACCATAATACCGGCTATTTTTTCAAAAAGGATTTTTTATGAACATTCGTCAACTCATCAAACAGCACCGCATTGAACGCCTATTCCAGCAAGGTACTTTCGGCATTGAAAAAGAAAGCCAGCGCGTTTATGCGGACGGCTCGATCGTCACAACGGAACATCCAAAGACGTTTGGTAATCGCAGTTTTCACCCTTATATTCAAACGGATTTTGCTGAAAGTCAGTTAGAATTAATCACACCGCCGACAAAATCTTTAGAAGACACTATGCGTTGGCTTTCCGCGATTCATGAAGTCGTATTGCGTAGTTTGCCGGAAGACGAATATATTTTCCCGCTCAGTATGCCTGCCGGTTTGCCACCGGAAGAACAAATTAAAGTCGCGCAATTAGAGAATCCCGAAGATGTGGCTTACCGCGAATATTTGGTGAAAAGTTACGGCAAATATAAACAAATGGTGAGCGGTATTCACTACAATTTCCAACTTGATCCGTCTGCCGTTAAAGCGCTTTTTGAGGCGCAAACGGAAGAAAAAAATTTGTTCAACTTCCAGAATAATTTATACCTGAAAATTGCTAAAAATTTTCTACGCTATCAATGGATCTTGCTGTATTTACTTGCTGCCACACCGACTGTGGACGAAAATTATTTTCGCGAGGGTTCGCCGCTGCGTCCACAACAATATGTGCGTAGCTTGCGTTCCAGTCCCTTTGGTTATGTGAACGATCCGGAAATTAAAGTCTCTTTTGATAGCCTGGAAGCCTATGTTGACAGTCTTGAGCATTGGGTGAACAGTGGTAAGTTAATCGCTGAAAAAGAATTTTATTCAAATGTCCGCTTACGTGGCGCGAAAAAAGCACGCGATTTATTGCAAAGCGGCATCCAATATCTTGAATTCCGTTTGTTTGATCTCAATCCCTTTGCCGCTTGCGGTCTTCTTTTAGAAGACGCCAAATTTATTCATTATTTCATTTTATTAATGGCGTGGTTAGAGGATACAGCGGATCAGGAGGCGATAGAACTGGGTAAAGGACGTCTTGCGGAAGTGGCGTGGGAAGATCCGTTGGCGCAAAGCGCGTATTCGGTGGAAGGCGAGCTAGTACTTTTTGAGATGCTTGAAATGCTTGAAGAACTGCAAGCCGATGATGGAATTAAGGCGATTGTAAGGGAAAAATTCACGCAATTTGCCGAACCGTGGAAAACTGTTTGCGCGAATGTCGTGGTTGCCATTGAGAAAGCGGGCGGTTATCAGCAATTAGGCGCGGATATTGCAAAAGGCAATAAACTTCTTGCTTTTGAGCGTTTCTATGCCTTGTCTGCATTCGATAATATGGAACTTTCTACCCAAGCATTGATGTTCGATGCCATCCAAAAAGGCTTAAAGATCGAAATTTTAGACGAGCGCGATCAATTCCTAAGTCTGCAATACGGCGAGCATTTGGAATATGTGAAAAACGGTAATATGACTTCGCACGATAGCTACATTTCGCCGCTAATTATGGAAAATAAAGTGGTGACTAAAAAGGTATTGGCAAAAGCCGGTTTTAACGTGCCGCAAAGCATGGAGTTTAACGATGTGCAAACTGCGGTGGAGAATTTTCCGCTATTTGACGGTCGCGCGGTAGTGATTAAACCGAAATCCACTAATTTCGGCTTGGGCATTACCATTTTTCAACAAGGCGTGCAAAATCGCGAAGATTTCGCCAAAGCGGTGGAAATTGCCTTCCGTGAAGATAAAGAAATTATGGTGGAAGATTATTTGATCGGCACCGAATATCGTTTCTTCGTATTAGGCGATAAAACCTTGGCGGTATTATTACGTGTGCCGGCAAATGTTATTGGCGACGGTGAACATACAATTAAACAATTGGTGGCGATGAAAAATGCTGATCCGTTGCGCGGTGATGGCAGTCGCACGCCGTTGAAGAAAATCGCCTTGGGGGATATTGAAGAATTGCAGTTAAAAGAGCAAGGTTTCACGCCAATCTCCATCCCGCCGAGAGATGTTATTGTTCAGTTGCGTGCAAATTCGAATATCAGTACCGGCGGTGACTCGATTGATATGACTGATCAAATGCACGAAAGCTACAAACGACTTGCTGTCGATATCAGTAAAGCGATGGGCGCGGCAGTGTGTGGCGTGGATTTGATTATTCCCGATTTAACCAAACCGGCTCAGCCGAATTTGCAGTCTTGGGGCGTCATTGAAGCCAATTTTAATCCGATGATGATGATGCATATTTTCCCGTACGCGGGGGAAAGTCGTCGAGTAACGTTGGATGTCATTAATATGCTATTTCCGGAACTGCCGTTGGGTCGTTAAAACTGGCTAAGCAGAATCGAAATTCGCTCTTTCGTTTGAAAGAGCGAATTTTTTTATCGAAAATTAATGGCCGGTGTACGATTTATGCAGAAATAAATGCCCGACATAAGAATTTAGCAAGGGTTCAATGCGGTGCTTTGAGAAGAGTTCAATGCGGTGCTCTAGGGAGAGTTCAATGCGGTGCTCTAGGGAGAGTTCAATGCGGTGCTCTGGGAAGGGTTCAATGCGGTGCTCTGGGAAGGGTTCAATGCGGTGCTCTGAGAAGGGTTCAATGCGGTGCTCTGAGAAGAGTTCAATGCGGTGCTCTGGGAAGGGTTCAATACGGTGCTCTAGGGAGAGTTCAATGCGGTGCTCTAGGGAGAGTTCAATGCGGTGCTCTGGGAAGAGTTCAATGCCGTACCGCATGAAGTTATTTGCCATTAAACCACGTCACATAATCGAATTGATCATAATATTTCACGCCATTCCACCCGGAAAAGGTAAACAAATCGCCTACTTGGTTTTGTTTTTCAAAACCTTTGATATAAAACGCGGATTTAAATTCGGGATAAGGTTTGCGAGTGAACACCACTTTATTTTTGAAGGGCAGTTGATCGAAGGCGACTAAATCTTCATAAGCGATGCCTTGCGCATCGTCTTTGTCGGTCATCATGATAAACAGATTATCCAAATTCATTCGGGCGGAACGCGCCAGCCATTTTTGTTGTGCTTCTTGACTGTTGCGATAGTGCATAAAGTGAACTTTAAGATCGGCTAATTTTGCAACGGGATAAGGTTTTTCGGATTGGATAAAGGTGAGCGATTGTCGTTGATAAAATTCGATATTTTGCAGGTAACGAACGAAATCGTTCGGGCTTAAGTAGAGATTTACGAACGGTGAGTTAAACGGTTCATTTAAATCGTGCAGAATAAAGGCGCCCACACAATTGGCGGAAATTACCGTCATGCCGTGATTTTGTAAACGAGATTTGAGTCGGCGATTGATAAATATTCTTTGTATTTTGTTGATCGCGCTTCTGATTTTTGATAACAGCATAATTCCTCCTAAGGGCGCTATCCTATCGCTTTTTACCCGTCTAATTCAATGATTAATTTTGTTACGAATTGGTGAAAATTTGAGGTTTATCACAAATTTGGGCTGTAAAAATAAGTATAATCGGTGCGTTTTTTCAACCTGATTCTTCATAATCAAGTTTTATTTCACTAGAACGGAGTATTTATATGAGCGAACAATTACGTAAAGCCGCATTGGATTTTCACGAGTTTCCTATTCCGGGAAAAATCGAAGTTACCCCGACCAAATCACTGGCGACGCAGCGTGATTTGGCGCTCGCTTATTCTCCCGGGGTAGCGGAACCTTGTTTAGAAATCGAAAAAGATCCGCAAGCTTCTTATAAATACACGGCGCGTGGTAATTTGGTCGCGGTGATCTCAAACGGTTCGGCCGTGTTGGGATTGGGCAATATCGGAGCGCTTGCCGGTAAGCCGGTTATGGAAGGAAAAGGCGTATTATTTAAAAAATTCGCGGGCATTAACGTATTTGATATTGAAGTGAATGAACATGACCCGGATAAATTAATCGATATTATCGCTTCTCTTGAACCGACTTTCGGCGGGATCAATTTGGAAGATATTAAAGCGCCGGAGTGTTTTTATATCGAACAAAAATTGCGCGAGCGAATGAATATTCCGGTTTTTCATGATGACCAACACGGTACGGCGATTATCAGTGCTGCTGCGATTATTAACGCATTACGTATCGTCGGCAAGGAAATTGAAAAGGTACGCTTGGTGGCGTCCGGAGCGGGAGCCGCCTCTATCGCTTGCTTGAATTTATTATTGTCCCTCGGTATGAAACGTGAAAATATCACCGTTTGTGACTCAAAAGGAGTGGTATATAAAAATCGTGATGAGCGTATGGATCAAACCAAAAAGAATTACGCGATTGATGACAATGGCTGGCGTACCTTGTCCGATGCCATTCCAAATGCGGATATTTTTCTCGGCTGTTCGGCTGCGGGTGCATTAACGCAAGATATGGTAAAAACCATGGCGGCGCACCCGATTATTTTGGCACTGGCGAATCCTAACCCGGAAATTACGCCGCCTGAAGTGAAAGCGGTTCGTCCTGACGCAATTGTGTGTACCGGCCGTTCTGATTACCCAAATCAAGTTAATAATGTACTTTGTTTCCCATTTATTTTCCGCGGTGCATTGGATGTGGGGGCGACAACTATTAACGAAGAAATGAAGCGTGCGGCAGTTTATGCTATTGCGGATCTTGCCCTAGAAGAACAAAACGAAGTGGTAACTTCGGCTTATGGTGGTGAGGGCGCTACTTTTGGCGCAGATTATATTATTCCGCGTCCGTTTGATCCGCGTCTAATCGTCCGCATTGCACCGGCTGTCGCAAAAGCGGCAATGGAATCCGGTGTAGCGGCTCGTCCAATTTCAGATTGGAACGAATATATTGAGAAATTAACCCAATTCGTTTATAAAACCAGCCTTTTTATGCGGCCGATTTTCAATCAGGCAAAACAAGCTCCGCAACGTATTATTATTGCCGAAGGGGAAGAGGCCAATGCGTTGCACGCGACGCAAGAAGTGATTTCTATGGGCTTGGCCAAACCGATTTTAATTGGTCGCCAATCTGTTATTGAAGCGAAAATTAAAAAATTAGGCTTGCGTTTACAAGCCGGTGTGGATTTTGAGATTGTCGACAATGAAAATAACCCGCGTTACGAAGAGTGTTGGAAACATTATTACGAATTAACGAAACGTAAAGGAATCACTCAGGCAATCGCAAAACGTGTGGCGCGTTCTAATACGACCGTATTAGCTTCGACTTTAGTAAGCCTTGGTTATGCTGATGGATTAGTTTGTGGTTTATTTGGTTCTTACGGCAAACATTTAGCCTCAATTCAATACATTATCGGTTTAAAAGACGGTGTGAAAGTACCGGCAACCTTGCAAAGCCTTGTGTTACCAAGCGGTAACGTATTTTTAACGGATACGCACGTAAATACGAATCCGAATGCGGAGGAACTGGCAGAAATTACCTTAATGGCGGCGGAAGAAGTTCATCGTTTTGGTATTGAACCCGCAGTGGCGTTGCTTTCCCATTCTAACTATGGCTCATCGAATGAACTTGGCGCGCCTAAAATGCGTGAAGTTTTAGACTTGGTTAAGTCACGCAATCCTCAATTGATGATTGACGGTGAAATGCGTGGTGATTTGGCTATGAATGAAGCGCATCGTCGTGAAATTATGCCGGACAGCCCGCTCAAAGGCTCTGCCAACTTGCTAGTGTTTCCGAATTTAAGTGCGGCTCGTATTAGTTATAGCTTACTCCGCGGTACTACAACGGCAATTACTATCGGGCCGATTCTTATGGGCGTGAACAAATCCGCACATATTTTAAATCCAAGCGCTTCTGTTCGTCGTATTATTAATATGATTGCGTATGCAGCGGTTAAAGCGCAACAAGACTAGATCTTTTAAAATGTAAAAAGAGCGAGCAGTTGATCTGCGCCCAAAAGTTAGATGGTTATTTAAAGGACTGTGTTCGATTTGTATCGGCTCAGTCCTTTTTAATCTTAATTGGATTCGTTCTTCGTTATAGTAACTTGCATAATTCTTTATTGCCTTTTTTTGATAAATCCATTTTCACTAATAGGCATTGATAGTCAGGCATTTGCAGAGGGAGTTTGGGAAGTTTTGAGAAGTGTGAAAATAGCACCGCATTGAGCCGGATTCAATGCGGTGCTATTTTTAGTGAAGAATTTTTTGCTAAAAAATCCCCCTTAAAACTAAGGGGGCGTGTAAAGGTTTATTTATTTTTTCTTCGCGTATTTCAAGGAGTCAATGGCAACGGCGAGGATAATAATGCTACCTTTAATAATGTATTGCCAATAAGGGTTGACTCCGATGTAAGTCAAACCATAGTTAATTACAGTGAAAATAATCACCCCGGTAATCACACCGATAACCGTCCCCACACCACCGGCGAAAGACACACCGCCTACCACGCAAGCTGCGATAGCATCCAATTCATACATGAAACCGAGGTTATTGGTGGCAGAACCGATACGGCCGGCTTCTAACATACCACCGAACGCATAGAACATCCCGGCAATGATGTAGATCGCAACAAGGTTGCGTGCTACGTTGACACCGGATACTTTAGCTGCTTCTGGGTTACCACCGATAGCAAAAATATTTTTACCAAAGCGCGTTTTGTTCCACATCACCCACACACCGAAAGCACAAATGGCCGCATAAATGGTGATGTAGGAGAGCTTAAATGAACCCAAGCGAATAAAGCCTTGCGCAAAGGTGGAAAAGTTTTCGCTGAAACCGGCAATCGGGGAGCCGCCTACGGCATCGTAATAAAGGGAGTTGAAACCATAAACGATAATCATGGTACCCATGGTGGCGATAAACGGCGTCACGTTTAAGTAAGCGATCACCAAACCATTGATTAAGCCAATAACGGCACCGACAGCACAAACGGCAAGGATAACCACCGGAATTGGAATTTCACCGAGGTCAGGGAAAACACGGTTCATGTTTTCCATGG
>NZ_DBHLAM010000036.1:0-5570 GCF_057314195.1 Rodentibacter sp.
TTAAAATAACTCCGCATTTTTCGTTTAAAACAACATAATCAGGCGAACTTAAAACGTTACTTGGAAGCGCTGATTATTTCCATCATAAGGCAAACTAAATTGCCTTTCTCAAAAGCAGTTAGGCTGCGTAGTGTGCCCAACGTGCAATTGTCTTTTCATTTAAGCTAAGCTTAAACAAAAAAATTCGCTGAGAATCCCCAGCAAAATTCTTATTTTTTCTTTGGTGCTAACACCATCACTGCTTGGCGACCTTCTAATTTACCCGGTGCGGATTCAACCACGGAAATCTCGGCTAAATCATTCTTCACACGTTCCAAGACCTCAAAACCAATATCTTGATGAGCCATTTCACGACCGCGGAAGCGCACAGTAATTTTTGCTTTATCGCCATCTTCTAAGAAGCGGATTAGACTACGTAACTTAACTTGGTAATCACCTTCATCCGTACCCGGACGAAATTTAATTTCCTTTACTTGTACGATTTTTTGTTTTTTCTTTTGCTCTTTAGCGGTTTTACTCTTCTCGTAAAGGAATTTACCGTAATTCATAATTCGGCAAACCGGCGGCTCCGCATTCGGGCTGATTTCCACAAGATCAAGCTCCGCTTGCTCTGCCATCTCTAACGCTTGTTGGACGGAAACAATCCCTGCTTGTTCACCATCTTGATCAATTAAACGAACTTCTTTCACACGAATTTCATCGTTAATGCGATTTGGGCGATTGACTGCCGGCGCTTTTTTTACGGTTTTAATAATCGTATTCCTTCTATGTATTTAACTAAAAAACCTCTCGCGACAAGCAAAAGGTTCTGATTTTGGCTACCCATGAAAAATGAGCAAAAACGCGCGGATTTTATAGTATTCATAAATTTGATGCAACAAAATTTAACCCGTTACCGCAATTTCTACGCTTATACTTTCACCGAATTCAAGTAACCGATTGATTCTTGCAGTTTCCAAACAAATCATGTATCGATAGGCTTGTTTGCTCATGGCACCGGTCTCTTTATGCCATGGGTTCCAAAGCACAATTTGACTTGCATTATGATGATGTAATTCAATTCTACGATTAAACGCCCTGTCAATAATTTGATTCCGCATTTTCTCCGCCGCATAAATACAATCTACATTTTCATTAATTTTACGCGGAGAAGGCACATTTTCTTGGCGTTTCGTTAGGCTATTAAAGCAAACCGTCGGCAAATTTACTACTTCAACTTGACTAATATCTCCCACATTAAAGTAGCTATGTAACGCAGCTTGCGCCGGTTCTTCACCATAATGCGTGAAGGTAATATGGCAAGTATCGGCAAAAATCATCTTCACTTTCGCTTCAATAATGTTCAATTCTGAAAATAATTCAAATTCTAATCGCACTTTTTGTGCTGATATATCGTAATGGCTCAGCTGCCATAAACGAATACGCGCAGTACCGTGCGCAGGTTGTTTTACGCTGCCGAACCAAGGATAACAAATCGGCACACCACCACGAATTGCAACACCGCTTTGAAAAGGTTCAATTTCACTTAACCATAAAACATCCTTATCCGCATTTTTAGGTTGCCAACTAATAAGTTGCGCGCCTTGCAGCGCAATTTTTGCGGTGCCAACAGTGTGTTTCAAATAAAGTATGGGGATATCATTTTGTCGGATTAAATGAAGTTCAGGTGTTAGTGTTTTTAACAATGTAGTTTTCATATTGTTGTCCGATGATAAATAAAACGAACAGAGGGCGCATGTTTACTACGCCCCACCTTAATTCTTTTAACAAAAATCAATTAAATCTCGTTAATAATGCGATAAACCCAGTTTTCCAACGGATCGCCAAGCCGTTGCATTTCGGCTCGCATTTCTTCCAACATTTCTTTTTTCACATCCCGATAATTCAAATCATAGAACAAATTGTGCATTTCGCCCGGATCTTTGCGCACATCATATAGCTCGCACACATCGGAGGCATTAAAGACCAACTTATAATCTTTGCGGTGCCACATGCGTTGTTCAAAATACACGAAATGGCCGGCAAGTTGCGCCAACACGCCTTTACGCTCGTTGTCTTGATTGTGCCGCACAATCGGCAAAATACTCTCCCCTTCAAATTCCTTCGGAACCGGTTGATTGGCTAAATCGTACACGGTGGAAGTTAAGTCATGCAAATAAACCAAGTTGTCATCTTGCTGATTCACTCGATTGGAACGCGGATCTTTGATGATCATCGGAATATTGTAGGTGGTGTCAAGCATAAACTCGCCTTTTTCGATCATCCGGTGTGCGCCCATAGCATCGCCATGATCGGCTGTCGCCACCATAAAAGTGCGATCATAAATTCGATTGTTTTCCAAGAACGCGAATAGCTCGCCGATAGCATCATCAATGAGTGTAATATAGCCCCAGAATTTGGTAATCACCTCTTTCCAATGATCTTCGCTCGCTTCCCACATGCCCCACATTTTGGAAATGGTACGGAAATGTCCCGGTTTACCTTCCAGCGGTTTAAAGAAACTTTCATCCAACACCACGTCTTCTTTGCGATACATTGAATAATAAGGTTCCGGCACGATACAAGGAGTATGCGGCCCCCAGAAATTAATCCAAGCGAAAAACGGTTTATCTTCATCAAGAGATTGCTGAATGTATTTTTTCGCTTCATCAATGATGAAATACGGAATGGTTTGTTCCTTGCTGCCGGAAAGTAGCCCGCATAGTTCTTGCACGCGCAAATGTGGGTTGTCGCCGAAATACGCACGACTTACTTCGGGAATCTCGTAGCCTTTTTCTTCCAGCCATTCTTTATAACGATTGGAATGGGTCGGAGGTTGATTGAACACCAGATTTTTATACACGCCACTGCCCGGATAACCGTAGCCGTCGAAGTTATGCCCTTGAATGCCGTAATCTTCCGGTACAGATTTGGTACCCACGTGCCATTTACCCAATACATAGGTATTGTATCCCTTCAGATTACCAATATTCGGTGCATCTCGGCTGATCTCACCCGTACCACCCTTTTCGCCATTACGGATAATGCCGTGGGAAGATGGCATTAATCCGGTAAATAACGACGTACGTGCCGGGCCACACACCGATGCCGGCGTAAAAGCATTGTTGAAACGAATGCCTTCTTTTGCCAAACGATCGAGGTTAGGAGTCTTGACGATTTGGTGCCCGTAAGCACCAATCATATCTTTACGCACCTGATCCAATAGAATATAGATAATGTTCATTATTTAGCCTCTTTATTCCGTACAACCAACAACACGATAAGTTGCAATACTACCCACACGCCTAATACCATTAACGGATTACCGCTTTCGGAAGCCATGCCGATTGGTGAAAGGAAAGTATAAAGGGCGAGCAAACCTAAGATTAAAGATACACTAGTGACTTTCAAATATTTCCAGTTGGTTAAATCCACATCACCTAGATTTTCCTTGTTTTCTATGTAAGGCTCGCGACGTAAGAATTGACCTAAGAACAGCATCAATACCACATCGAATACGAATAAGCCGCCCATGACATACACGAAATTAATTTTAACGTCAAAGACCCAAACGATGCAGAAATACAGGATAACGTGGGCAAGTAAAGCGATACGCGCAGCTGTGCCTGAAACGGTTTTATTAAACATCCCTACGGCAAATAAGGCGACGATTGGAATATTTACGAAACCAGCAAAACGTTTAGTAATTAAGAAAATACCGTCTGTACCGAACATCAATAATGGCGCGAAAATCATAGTAACAATCGCCATAATAGTGGAAACTTTTTTCGCATATATAATTAACTCTTGTTCCGACCGCACTTTTTTACTGATAGAAGGCAATAAGTCTTTACAGTAAATGGTTGCGGCAGAGTTTAAGAAAGAGTTAAAAGTACTTAAGATCGCTCCAAATAACGCCGCAATAAAGAAGCCTTGCAACCACGTTGGCAATACTTTATTCACCAATAGTGGATAAGACGCATCAATCGGATTTATTCCTTCACCCAAAATATGGAAGCTTAATAAGCCCGGTAAGTTTAAGATAATCGGTAAGGTCAATAAAAATAATGCCGCAATTAAAATCCCTTTTTGCCCGGATTTTAAATCTTTCGCTCCCAAACAACGTTGCACGATAGCTTGGTTGGTTGTCCAATAGAAAAAGTGCACCACCATAATACCGGTAAAAATGGTCGGCCAAGGTGTGGCGTCGGTTTCACTTCCTATGGCATTCCATTTTTCAATATGGCTTGTTGTGATGGTATTTAACCCTGCTGTAAAACTGCCTTCGCCTAAATACATCAATGCAAAAAATGGCACAAGTAACGCACCGACAACCAAAATCACCGCATTAATCGTATCTGACACAGCAACCGCTTTCAAACCGCCGAAAATCGCATAAATCGCGCCCACCACGCCGATAGCAATCACCGTATAGGTAATCGCTGCGCCATAACTCAAGCCGAATGCAGTTTCCAAATTAAAGATTTTATTAAACGCAATCGCACCGGTATAAAGTGCAGTTGGAATGACGATTAAAAGGTAAAAAATTAGGAATAGCGTGGACATAATCAAACGAGTTTGACGGTCGAAACGGCTTTCGAAAAACTCGGGTACTGTGGTATAGCCGTTACGCAAATATTTCGGCAACATATAAAGCGCCAGAAAACAAAGTGGTATCACCGTCGGCACCGTCCACGCGATAATAGAAAAGTTGCCTTTATATGATACAGCGTTCACGCCAATAAGTTGCTCGGTAGAAAGTGAAGTAAGAACCATTGAGCAACCAATCACCAAGCCACTTAAGCCACGCCCGGCCAAGAAATAACCCTTAGACGTACTAAGGTCATCATTCTTCGTTTTTAACCAAGAGATATATGCCACCAAACCGGTTACGATGAGGAAGCTAAGTATTGTTATAAACATATGTTGTCCTCCCAATATAACTAACATGGCATAAAAATAATACAACGCTTTTCAAAAGCTTATGATTATTGTCATATTGGCATTGTGAGAGGGATCACAGATTACAGAATTTCCATAAATTAACGATTTTTAACTCTTTTTTCTTCTAAAAATTGAATCAGATCACAGAATTTTCGCTCCTCCTTTGCATCCAGTGTTTAACCGCCCTACTCTCTCGCTAAATTTTTAACTGAGAAAAATATGAAACCGACTTACCTATTTCCCGTACTTTGTCTAAGCCTTCCCTCTTTTATAGAGGCCGTCCCCACCACCCCCTCCACCGCCGAAAAGCAATTCAGTGCCCGCCAACAGCAACAACAAACCGCGCTTGATGCGGAAATTCAAGCTCAGCAAGTGCAAAATCCAAACGTGCACTTGGAAAGCGAAAAAATGAAATCTGTTGCTTTTCCGGTCAACGAAGCACCATGCTTTCCGATTAATCAACTGGTTCTCACCGATTTCAATGCCGATGCTAATACCGATGCCGATGTCAATACCGATGTCAACGCCAATGCTGATACTGATACCGATACCGCCCACCCCGCCAATGCGGTGCTCAAAACGACATCTAAATCGCTGCAACGGATTCAACCAAGCCGTTTTTCTTGGGCCTTGCAGGCCGCCTATGC
>NZ_DBHLAM010000037.1:0-29318 GCF_057314195.1 Rodentibacter sp.
TCGGACCAACTTGCATACCTAATTTTTCATCGATACCGCCGTTGATTGCGTATAACAAGGTTTTCGCTAAGTTTGCACGCGCACCGAAGAATTGCATTTGTTTACCCACCACCATTGGGGATACACAACATGCGATTGCGTAGTCATCGTTATTGAAGTCCGGACGCATTAAGTCATCGTTTTCATACTGAACAGATGAGGTATCAATAGACACTTTCGCACAGAAACGTTTGAAGTTTTCCGGTAATTGTTCGGACCAAAGAATGGTTAAGTTTGGTTCCGGAGAAGTTCCCATGTTGTAAAGGGTGTGTAAGATACGGAAGGTATTTTTGGTCACCAATGTACGGCCATCTAAGCCCATACCTGCGATGGTTTCGGTTGCCCACATTGGATCGCCGGAGAATAATTGATCGTATTCAGGAGTACGTAAGAAACGAACCATACGTAATTTCATGACTAAGTGGTCAACTAATTCTTGCGCTTCTGTTTCAGTGATTTTGCCCGCTTTTAAATCACGTTCGATATAAATATCGATGAAGGTTGCAGTACGACCGAAGGACATTGCCGCACCGTTTTGCGATTTGATTGCCGCCAAATAAGCGAAGTACATCCATTGAATGGCTTCTTGTGCGTTAGTTGCAGGATTGGAAATATCGTAACCGTAGCTTGCTGCCATTTGTTTCATTTGGCCTAGCGCGCGGTGTTGTTCTGCGATTTCTTCACGCAAGCGAATCGTTGCTTCTAAATCTACACCGTTTTCAAGGTTTTCTTGCAATGATGAGAATTGCGCATATTTATCTTTCATTAAGAAATCCACACCGTAAAGGGCAACGCGACGATAGTCGCCGATGATACGGCCACGGCCGTACGCATCAGGCAAACCGGTTAACACGCCGGATTTACGGCAACGTAAAATATCCGGCGTATAAACATCAAACACGCCTTGGTTATGGGTTTTACGATATTCGGTGAAGATTTTTTTCACTTCAGGATCAAGCTCACGACCGTAAACTTTACATGATCCTTCCACCATTTTAATACCGCCGAATGGCATAATGGCACGTTTTAAAGGCGCATCAGTTTGAAGACCTACGATTTTTTCTAAATCTTTATTGATATAACCAGGAGCATGAGAAGTAATGGTTGATGGCGTATGTTCATCAAAATCTAACGGCGCATGAGTGCGGTTTTCGACTTTAATACCTTCCATTACAGTTTCCCAAAGTTTGGTCGTCGCTTCGGTAGGTCCGGCTAAGAAAGAATCGTCACCTTCATAAGGAGTATAGTTTTTTTGAATAAAGTCACGAACATTGACATTTTCCTGCCAATCACCAGCGGTAAAACCGGCCCATGCTACTTTTTGCGCTTCATTAAGTTCTGACATAGTCATTTCCTTTGTTAATTAATAAAAATAAATTTTCAATTCGTTAGCTAATGTGATTTAGTCAAGTAACGTTGAAATAAACCGACGCAAATCGCGCCTCCGACTATATTTCCTAACGTTACCGGGATTAAATTCTTGGTAATAAAATGATAGACATCTAAATCGCTATATTGAGCCGCTTCAATGCCTAATTGCTGCCAAAATTCGGGGCTACTGTAATGTGCCGTAATAATTCCCATTGGAATCATAAACATATTCGCTACACAGTGTTCAAAACCAGACGCAACAAACAAACCAATCGGCATAATCATAATAAAGGCCTTGTCCGTTACGGTTTTACCGCTATAGGATAACCAAACCGCCAAGCACACCATAATGTTACACAAGATACCAAGATTAAATGCTTCAAACCAAGTATGGTGAATTTTATGTTGAGCTGTCGCTAAAATTGTTAAGCCCCACTGGCCATTTGCCGCTATAGTCTGACCACCAAACCAAATCAGCACCGCAATAATTAAACCACCTGCAAAATTACCGAAATAAACCATAATCCAGTTACGAATCATTTGCCACGTGGTAATCTTCCCACCCACGCGAGCGACAAAAGTCAGCGTAGATGAAGTAAACAACTCTGCTCCGAGCAATACAACCATAATTACTCCGATGGAAAACACTAAGCCACCGACTAATTTGGTCAATCCCCATGGTGCACCGGCCGACGCGGTTTGAGTTGTGGTGTAAAAAACAAATGCGAGCGCAATGCAAGCGCCGGCGCTGATACCGGACATAAAAGAAAGAAACGGACGTTTTTTCGCTTTGTAGACTGCCGCACTTTCTGCGAAGTCGGTTACTTCGACTGGAGTTAATGCTATGGTCGAAGAATGTTTAACATCTGACATAGAACACCTCCATATGATTCTTTAGTAATTTATAGTTATAGCCGGCGGTATTCTACTCTCTTAACTAGTCTTTGCAAGAAATGCCCAATTCTATTTAAACAAAATTTGATATTTTACAGGTTTTGTTAAATATCAATGGATTGGCCATTAAATCCCCAAAGTAGGCTATAAATTTCCGTTGAATTTAATGTCTATTCGAATTAGCACCCAAACATTATATTTGCGATTAGCGTTTCTCAGTTTTCGTTGGTAAGTTATAAACAAAACAATTCAAAAATCGCTAAAAATCCAGTAGAATCGTTCGCGTTTTATTTTTAGCCAGATAATAGAAAGGACAGCGTAATGATTAATGAAATTCGACAAGATGCCGAACAGCGTATGGAAAAAAGCCTTGAAGCATTAAAAGGACATATCGCTAAAATTCGTACCGGCCGTGCCCAGCCAAGTTTGCTGGATGCGATTCAAGTGGACTATTACGGTTCGGCGACACCGCTTCGTCAGTTAGCCAACGTAGTTGCCGAAGATGCGCGTACATTGGCGGTAACTGTGTTCGATCGTTCCTTGATTCAAGCGGTGGAAAAAGCAATTTTAACCTCTGACTTAGGTTTAAATCCGTCTTCCGCCGGCACAACAATTCGTGTTCCGCTACCGCCGTTAACGGAAGAACGTCGCCGTGATTTAATTAAAATCGTAAAAGGTGAAGGCGAACAGGGTAAAGTGGCGATTCGTAATGTGCGCCGCGATGCAAACGATAAAATCAAAGCGTTGTTAAAAGACAAAGAAATCAGCGAAAACGATCAACACAAGGCAGAAGACATTATTCAAAAATTAACCGACCAATACATCAAAAAAGTCGATGAAATTTTGGCGGATAAAGAAAAAGAATTGATGGATTTTTAATTTTCAGAACCGATGATTGGGGCAGATCCTAGGTCAATTAATCGACCCTAGCGTCTGCCCTTGTTCTATTTTCCTATTTACAATAGTGCGGTCAAGATTTTATGCAAAAACAAAATATTGTGATTTTAGGGGCAACCGGCTCAATCGGGCAAAGCACATTGTCCGTCATCGAACACAATCCGGATAAGTATCGGGCGTTTGCGCTGGTCGGTGGAAAAAATGCGGAGGCCATGCTGGAAAAATGCATAAAATTTCGACCGCACTTTGCTGCATTGAATGACGAAACGGCGGCGAAAAAATTACGCGAAAAACTCACCGCACTGAGCTGTCCAACGGAAGTATTAAGCGGAGAGCAAGCCATTTGTGAATTAGCCGCTCATCCTGAAGCCGATCAAGTGATGGCAGCGATTGTAGGCGCGGCAGGGCTGCTTCCAACCTTATCCGCCGTGAAAGCCGGCAAGCGTGTTTTATTAGCAAATAAAGAAGCGCTGGTAACTTGCGGTCAAATTTTTATTGACGCGGTGAAACGGCACGGCGCGCAATTATTGCCGGTGGATAGCGAACATAATGCAATTTTCCAATCTTTGCCGCCGCAGGCACAACAAAAAATCGGTTTTTGTCCGTTACAAGAACTCGGCATCAGTAAAATCGTGCTGACCGGTTCAGGCGGGCCTTTTCGTTACACGCCGCTTGCCAAATTTGATACGATTACGCCGGAACAAGCCGTAGCGCATCCGAATTGGTCTATGGGTAAGAAAATTTCGGTAGATTCCGCCACGATGATGAACAAAGGGCTGGAATACATTGAAGCCCGTTGGCTGTTTAATGCGGCCGCTGATGAAATGGAAGTGATCATTCACCCGCAATCCATTATTCATTCTATGGTGCGTTATATCGACGGCAGCGTTATCGCGCAAATGGGCAACCCGGATATGCGCACGCCGATTGCCGAAACTATGGCTTATCCGAACCGCACGCTTGCCGGCGTCGAACCTTTGGATTTCTTTAAAATCAAAGAGCTGACATTTATTGAGCCGGATTTTAACCGCTACCCGAATTTAAAACTCGCGATAGAGGCTTTTGCCGCCGGGCAATATGCCACCACGGCGATGAATGCGGCGAATGAAATAGCAGTTGGAGCCTTTCTAGAGCACCGCATTGGATTCACCGAGATCGCGCGCATCAATCAAAATGTCGTAGAAAAAATGCCAAGTTCGACGATTTCAAGCATCGATGATGTACTGGCAGTCGATGCGCAGGCACGCACAATTGCCGAACAGTTGATCGCAGGCCGTTTGAAATGCGGTCAAAATTTATAACGTTTTTATGATAGAACTCGACAAGAATAACATCCCCGAACACGTCGCCATTATTATGGACGGCAACGGGCGCTGGGCAAAACAGCAAAATAAATTGCGCATTTTCGGCCACACAAACGGCGTCGGCGCAGTGCGTCGCGCAGTCAGCTATGCGCGACAAATCGGCGTAAAAGTATTGACACTTTATGCCTTTAGCAGCGAAAACTGGAATCGCCCCGAGCAGGAAGTCAGCGCCTTAATGACACTGTTTATGCAGGCGCTTGATCGGGAAGTGAAAAAATTACACAAAAATAATATTCGCTTAAAAATTATCGGCGACACCTCGCGTTTTAGTGCAAAGTTACAGGAAAAAATCGCCAAGGCTGAAATGCTCACTGAAAATAGCACCGCATTGACGCTCAATATTGCCGCCAATTACGGTGGACGTTGGGACATCGTACAAGCGACACAGCAGTTGGCGGAAAAAGTGAAAAACCATGAAATGGTGCCGGAAGAGATTACCGAGCAGACTTTCCAGCAGCATTTGGTGACACAGCATCAACCGCCGGTAGATCTGCTGATTCGTACCAGCGGGGAACAGCGCATTAGCAACTTTTTATTGTGGCAAATCGCCTATGCGGAATTGTGTTTTTTGGATGTGTTATGGCCGGACTTCGGCGAAAAAGATTTTAATCGGGCGGTTGCCAGCTATCAACAACGTCATCGTCGCTTTGGCGGGACAGAGTAAGTGGAGAAATTATGCTTAAAGAACGTGTGTTATCGGCGATTGTGCTGATTGCTTTAGTCCTATGCGCTTTATTTTTATTTACCCCTTTCTACTTTGCCTTGGCATTGGGCTTGGTCGCAACATTAGGGATGTGGGAATGGACGCAATTCGCCCGATTTAAACAGCCTTTAGTGCGTTTTTGTCTGGCGGCCTTCTTGGGTTCATTTGTGTTCCTGTGGCTTTATACGGAAGGAAATTATCTTGATGCCGGTCGCGTATTTGAAAATTATTTGCCACTTTTATTAATTAATTCCGTTGCTTGGTGGGGACTTGCGCTATTGCTAGTGATAACTTATCCCCTTTCTGCAAAATTCTGGAGCAAAAATAAACCGCTGCAACTTTTGTTTGCGTTTTCGACATTAATTCCTTTTATTGCAGCGGTGCTCCGTTTACGTTTGGAACGTTACACGCAAGATGCACATCACGGCTTGTTTTTATTGCTTTACGTGTTCGTCCTTGTATGGGCGGCGGATTCCGGTGCATATTTTGCAGGTCGCGCGTTCGGTAAACACAAATTGGCGCCGAAAGTCTCTCCGGGAAAAACTTGGGAAGGCGTGTTGGGCGGTTTGCTTACAGCAGTATTCCTGGCTTTTATTTTTCTGCATTTTTCCGGCGAAACCTTATTAGGCGAACGCAACATGAGCGGTTTCATCGTGCTTTCTGTGGCGACCGTGGCGATTTCCGTATTGGGCGATTTAACGGAGAGTATGTTTAAGCGCGAAGCAGGCATTAAAGACAGCAGCCAGTTAATTCCCGGTCATGGTGGAATTTTGGACCGCATTGACAGCTTAACTGCTGCGGTACCGTTCTTTACATACTTTTATTTCTTTTTATTGTAAGGATTGTCAATGTCGTTTTTGTGGTCTCTCGGTTCATTTCTGATTACGATTTCGGTATTAGTGGCAATTCACGAATACGGTCACTTTTGGGCAGCGCGCAAGTGCGGTGTTAAAGTGTTGCGTTTTTCCATCGGTTTCGGCAGGGTAATTTGGCACCGCATTGACAAGCAAGGCACCGAGTTCGCCTTGTCGCTCATCCCGTTGGGTGGTTATGTGAAGATGCTTGACGGACGTGCTGAGGAGGTGCCCGTTGAACTAAAATCGCAAGCCTTTGACCAAAAAACCGTGCGACAACGCGCCTTTATTATTGCCGCAGGGCCTTTGGCTAATTTTCTATTTGCAATTGCGGCCTACTGGGTGATTTATTCCATCGGTATTCCGACGATCAAACCGGTAATTGAAAATGTCACACCGAATTCTATTGCCGCTCAAGCTCGTATCGAACCAAATTCGCAAGTTATCGCAATTGATGGCGAAAATACGTCAGATTGGGAAACCATTAATATGCTGTTGGCGGCAAAATTAGGAGATAAGCAGGTTGAAATTTCGGTTTCACCTTTGGGTTCGGGCGTCACGCAAGAAAAACAACTCAATTTATCCGGCTGGAAATTTGATCCGGAAAAAGAAACGGCGTTTGAATCTTTAGGAATGAATCCCGTGCGCGCCAAAGTAGATATGACGTTATCCAAAGTAGTCGATAATTCGCCAGCGCAACAAGCAGGATTAATGGTAGGCGATAAAATTTTAATGGATAATTTAAGCGCATTTTCATGGCAAGACTTTGTCAAACAGGTCGAACAAGGACAAGCGTTTAAAATCAAAATTGAACGTGACGGGCAAATTTTTGACAAAACGTTACAGCCTGAGCAAAAAGAAGATCGTTGGTTTGTCGGCGTAAGTCCAACTTTTTTAAATGTGGGCGAACAGTATCGAACCGAATTAAAATATGGTATTCTTGGCGCCCTATCTAAGGGCGTAGAAAAAACCGCACAATTATCTTGGTTAACTATAAAAGTTATCGGTAAATTATTTAGTGGCGATATTTCTTTAACCAATTTGAGCGGCCCGATTTCTATCGCCAAAGGCGCGGGAGTGTCATCCGGTATCGGATTCGTCTATTTTTTAAATTTTATGGCATTAATCAGCGTCAATCTAGGTATTATGAATTTATTTCCGTTGCCGGTATTAGATGGCGGTCATCTGGTTTTCTTGGCGGCGGAAGGCATCAAAGGAACCCCCGTTTCCGAACGGGTACAAAATTTAAGTTATCGCGTTGGTGCGGTGCTACTATTAACTCTTATGGTATTCGCGCTCTTCAATGATTTCTTACGTTTATAAATTTTAATTGTAATAGGATACAGTCGATGAAAAAACGTCTAATCGCAAGTTTATTATTTGGTACGACAACAAGTGTGTTTGCTGCGTCTTTCGTCGCAAAAGATGTTCGGGTAGATGGCGTTCAAGGCGATTTGGAACAACAAATTCATACAAGTTTGCCCGTTCGTTCCGGCCAACGTGTTACCGATAATGATATGGCGAATATTGTTCGTTCTCTATTCGTAAGTGGTCGTTTTGACGACGTTAAAGCTTATCAAGATGGCGATGTGTTAGTAGTGAGCGTAATTGCTAAACCAATTATTTCCGAAGTGCAGATTAAAGGTAATTCTTTAATTCCAACGGATGCGTTAAAACAAAACTTGGACGCGAACGGTTTCAAATCCGGCGATGTACTGAATCGTGCCAAATTGGATGAGTTTGTGAAGGGAGTGCGAGAACACTACAAAAGCGTAGGTCGTTACAATGCCAAAGTGGAGGCCATCGTTAATACTTTGCCAAACAATCGCGCGGAAATTACTCTTCAAATCGATGAAGATGACACGGCTAAATTGCAATCTGTTACGTTTCATGGTAACCAAAACGTTTCTGCCAGCACTCTGCAAGAACAAATGGAATTACAACCGGATGCATGGTGGAAATTGTGGGGCAATAAATTTGACGGCACACAATTTGAAAAAGATTTGCAAACTATTCAGGCATACTATCAAAATCACGGCTATGCAAAAGCACGTGTAACACATAGTGATGTTAAGTTAAATGATAAGCAAACTAAAGCGGATGTCACCATTGACATTGATGAAGGCGAAAAATACGACTTAACCGGCGCCCGTATTGTGGGTAACTTAGGTGGAATGGCGGAAGAGTTACAGCCCTTATTAAACGAACTACACTTAAACGAAACCTTTAATCGGGCGGAAGTGAACGAGGTTGAGAACGCAATTAAAGCCAAATTAGGCGAACGCGGTTATGGCAGTGCAGCGGTGAGCACCGCACCAACTTTTGATGAAGCAAACAAAACCGTTGCAGTAACTTATGTTGTAGATGCAGGACGTCGTTTAACCGTGCGTCAGGTGAAATTTGAAGGCAACACCGTTTCGGCGGATAGCACATTACGCCAAGAAATGCGCCAGCAGGAAGGAGCTTGGTATAACTCTCAATTGGTCGAATTAGGTAAAATTCGCTTAGATAGAACCGGTTTCTTTGAGGAAGTCGAAAGTCGCGCAGAACCGATTGAAGGCGTTAACGACGCAATTGATGTAGTCTATAAAGTAAAAGAACGCAATACCGGTAGCATCAACTTCGGTGTGGGTTACGGTACGGAAAGCGGTATCAGTTATCAGGCTAGCATAAAACAAGATAATTTCTTAGGTACGGGTGCAGCGCTCGGTTTAGCCGGTTCGCGCAACGACTATGGCACAATAATCAATCTCGGTTATACCGAACCGTATTTCACGAAAGACGGGGTAAGTTTAGGTGGCAACCTCTTCTATGAAACCTACGACAATTCAAACAGCGACAGTTCTTCGACTTATAAACGAACAACTTATGGCGGTAACGTGACATTGGGCTTCCCGGTCAATGAAAATAACTCCTACTATGTGGGATTGGGCTATACTTATAATAAAATCAGCCGCTTTAGAGAAGAATATAATCGTCGTTTATATTTAACATCGATGGGAATTGATGCCGATGCGAGATCGTTTAAATCTAATGACTTTGATTTCTCATTCGGTTGGAACTATAACAGCCTCAATCGCGGCTACTTCCCGACTAAAGGGATTAAAGCAGGAATCGGTGCGCACGTTACGACTCCGGGTTCAGATAATAAATACTATAAGTTAAATGCGGATATCCAAGGTTATTATCCTCTTGATCGCGAACACCGTTGGGTTGTTTCCGGTAAAGCCGGCTTAGGTTACGCAAATGGATTCGGCGGTAAACGTTTACCGTTCTATCAAAACTATACTGCAGGCGGCATCGGCTCATTACGCGGTTTTGCAAACGGTGCGGTAGGACCGCAAGCAATTTATTGGGATCCGAACAATAATGCTTGGGTGCCCAATACCGATGTAATCGGCGGTAATGCGATAGCCACCGCCGGGGCGGAATTAATCGTGCCTACACCGTTTGTTGCGGATAAAAGTCAAAATTCGGTGCGAACTTCATTCTTTGTAGATGCAGCGAGCGTTTGGAACACCAAATGGAAAGAGCAAGATAAAGCGCGTTTCCCGAATTTACCCGACTATAGTAAAGCCAACCGCATTCGAGCCTCTGCAGGCGTGGGCTTGCAATGGCAGTCACCAATCGGGCCATTGGTTTTCTCTTACGCAAAACCAATTAAAAAATATCAAGATGACGAAATCGAGCAGTTTCAATTCAGTATCGGCGGTTCGTTCTAGCAAAGTCTGATATTATTCGATAAAATCTAGCGCTAGTGCGCTACTTTCAGTAGCGTGCTGGCATCCTAAAACTACTTTAAACACAAGGAAACTTCAATGAAAAACGTTTTAAAAATTACAGCACTTTCTTTAAGTCTTGCTCTTGCTTCCGGCTTTGCTGCAGCAGATGAGAACATCGCCTTCATTAATGCAGGTTATTTATTCCAAAACCATCCTGACCGTCAAGCGATTGCGGATCAATTAGATGCAGAATTAAAACCAACCGTTGACCAATTAACGGCAAGCAAAAAAGATATCGACGGAAAAATAGTGGAAGCGCGGAAAAAAGTTGAAGCTAAAGTCGCCGAATTACAAAAAGATGCCCCTCGTTTACGTCAAGCCGAAATTCAAAAACGTGAAGAAGAAATCAATAAATTAGGTGCGAGCGAAGATGCGGAAATTACTAAATTAATGCAAGAGCATGATAAAAAAGTGCAAGAATTCCAAGCCGAAAGCGACAAACGTCAAACTGAAGCGCGTGCTAAATTGTTAGAAAGCATCCAAGTAGCGACCAACAATTTAGCCAAAGCTAAAGGTTATACTTACGTGCTTGATGCAAACTCGGTGGTATTTGCTGTGGACGGCAAAGATATTACCGAAGAAGTATTGAAATCTATTCCGGCAACAGTAAAAGCACAAGAGAAAAAATAATAGGTTCTCGTTATGCAAAAATCCTATTCTTTACAAGAATTGGCTAATCAAATCGGCGCTACCGTTCGCGGTAACGCCGATGTCGTTATTGCAAATATCGCGCCTCTTGATAAAGCGCAATCCAATCAACTCACGTTCATTTCCAACGCTAAATTTCGTCCTTTATTAAAAGATTCGCAAGCCGGTATTTTGGTAGTGACTGAAGCCGATGTTGAATTTTGCGCACCGGAAAGTAACTTACTGATTGTTAAAGATCCTTATGTGGCTTATGCGATGTTAGCACAATATATGGATAGTACACCGAAGGCGGCACAAGGCATCGCACCAAGTGCGGTTATTTCTGACAGCGCATCTTTGGGTAAAAACGTATCCATTGGCGCCAATGCGGTGCTCGAAGAGGGAGTCGTATTAGGCGATAATGTGATTATTGGCGCCAATTGCTTTATCGGTAAAAACAGCAAAATTGGTGCCGGTACCCAACTTTGGGCGAATGTAACGGTTTATCACGATGTAGAAATCGGTTCGAATTGTTTAATTCAATCCGGTGCAGTAATTGGCAGCGATGGTTTCGGCTATGCCAACGATCGCGGGCGCTGGATTAAAATTCCGCAAGTGGGGCAGGTAATTATCGGTAATAATGTGGAAATCGGCGCTTGTACCTGTATCGATCGGGGAGCGTTGGATGCGACGGTAATTGAAGACAACGTAATTATCGACAATCTTTGTCAAATCGCCCATAACGTACATATCGGTACCGGCACGGCGGTGGCCGGCGGCGTAATTATGGCGGGCAGCTTGACTGTTGGTCGTTATTGTTTAATTGGTGGCGCCAGCGTGATTAACGGGCATATGGAAATCTGCGACAAAGTCACCGTAACCGGTATGGGCATGGTGATGCGTCCGATTACTGAACCGGGCGTTTACTCTTCCGGTATTCCACTGCAAACCAACAAAGAATGGCGCAAGACCGCGGCATTAACTTTGGGCATTGATGGTATTAATAAACGCTTAAAAGCTCTTGAGAAAAAAATCGGTTAAGCGCACGCTTAACACCTACAGCCTTTTACTCTGCATCCCAAAAGTTGAACCGTAAAATCAACCCATTAAGGTGCAGATTTTTATGGGCTAAGATTATTCAATCAAATTTATACATCACATCATCAAGCCTATCTTAGACGCATATTTGGGGTATGTGGTCTAAAAAAGCTCAAGAAACTAAACAAGCATAAGCCAGATAGAAAAAGAGACATCGTCAACGCGTTAATAAAAAGGACAGGTTGGTTTATTCCGACATTGATAAATGAGAGCGGACAATATATGGCTGTATTTGTTGCTATAACAAGAAACGCATTTAATTCGAATGAAAAAATTTGAGCTCTGAATAATACAGAGCTCAATATTTAAGGGCTTTGTGATCTGCGCCAGCTCTTAGGGCAGATCACTTATCTTGCAAAAATGCAGTACTATTTTAGTTTAAATCAACCGAAGATTACGCCTGACCTTTAACCGCTTTTAAGCCCGGGAATGGTGCCGGTGTGCCGGCGCGCTCTAACGCTTCTTCAATACGGATTAATTGGTTGTATTTTGCGATACGGTCGGAACGGCTCATTGAACCGGTTTTGATTTGACCTGCTGCAGTACCAACCGCTAAATCAGCGATAGTCGCATCTTCAGTTTCGCCTGAACGGTGAGAGATGACTGCTGTGTAACCGGCATCTTTCGCCATTTTAATGGCCGCCAAGGTTTCGGTTAAAGAACCGATTTGGTTAAACTTGATTAAGATAGAGTTGGCGATACCTTTTTCGATACCTTCTTTTAAGATTTTGGTATTGGTTACGAATAAGTCGTCGCCCACTAATTGAATGCGGTCGCCCAATACTTTAGTTTGGTATGCGAAGCCTTCCCAGTCCGATTCATCCTGACCGTCTTCAATAGATACGATTGGGTATTGTTTGGTTAATTCTTCAAGATAGTGTGTGAATTCTTGAGACGTGAATGAACGGCCTTCGCCTTTCATTTCATATTTGCCGGTTTCTTTGTTGTAGAACTCGGAAGAGGCGCAGTCCATTGCCAAGGTCACATCTTTACCTAATACATAACCTGCTTTTTCTACGGCTTCTTTGATACAGGCTAACGCGTCAGCGTTAGAGGCTAAGTTTGGCGCAAAACCACCTTCGTCACCAACAGCAGTGCTCATGCCCTTAGATTTTAATACTTTCGCAAGATTGTGGAATACTTCTGCACCGATGCGAAGTGCTTCACGTAAGGTTTTTGCGCCGACCGGTTGAATCATAAATTCTTGAATATCAACGTTATTATCCGCGTGTTCACCACCGTTAATGATGTTCATCATTGGTAATGGCATTGAATATACGCCCGGTGTGCCATTGAGTTCGGCGATATAAGCGTAAAGCGGAAGACCTTTGGATGCCGCCGCTGCTTTGGCGTTAGCAAGAGATACGGCAAGAATCGCGTTAGCGCCGAATTTGGATTTATTTTCTGTACCGTCTAAATCAATCATAATTTGGTCAATTTCAGCTTGGTTTGATGCGTCTTTACCAAGAATTGCCTCTGCAATCGGACCATTTACCGCAGCAACTGCTTTTAATACACCTTTACCTAAAAAACGGGATTTGTCGCCATCGCGTAATTCCAACGCTTCGCGTGAACCGGTAGAAGCACCGGATGGAGCCGCTGCGAGGCCCACGAAACCGCCTTCTAAATGAACTTCCGCTTCAACAGTCGGATTACCGCGAGAATCAATAATTTCGCGACCAATGACTTTAACGATTTTTGCCATTTTTGTTTTCCTCTTTAAGTTAATAAAACGCGTATTAGGCAAGCCTAAATCGGGCGTTATGATAAAGCTATTTTGAATTTTTGTCTTGCGAAAAATACGCTTGCTTTGATCTGCATCTAATTTCGGTTTTATCGCCGTTCTCTATGCAAAATAGCACCGCATTGGAAGTGGCTCCAATGCGGTGCTATTTGAGAGATCCAAATACGTCAAGACGGTGCTTAAACAAGTGCTTGAGCGGCAGCAAAATTAAAGCTTTTCAACAAGCGCCGCTGCCGCACCGATGTACGTCGCCGGCGTTAATTGCTGCAAACGGGCTTTTTCGTTTGCCGGAATATCCAGTTTTTCCACAAATTCACGCATGGCTTGTTTATCCACCCGTTTGCCGCGGGTCAGTTCTTTGAGTTTTTCGTAAGGTTTTTCAATGCCGTAACGACGCATCACGGTTTGAATCGGTTCGGCCAGCACTTCCCAGTTTTGCTCAAGTTCGTCACGTAAATGTTGCTCATTGACTTCTAATTTACTGATGCCTTTACGGGTCGCCGCATACGCGATTAAGCAATACCCTACGCCCACACCAAGGTTACGTAAAACGGTGGAATCCGTTAAATCGCGCTGCCAGCGGGAAATCGGCAATTTTTGCGCCAAATGGGTCATTACCGCATTGGCTAACCCCAGGTTGCCTTCAGAGTTTTCAAAATCAATCGGATTTACTTTGTGCGGCATGGTGGAAGAACCGATTTCGCCCGCGACGGTACGTTGTTTGAAATGGTTAAGCGCAATGTAACCCCAAAGATCGCGATCAAAATCGATAATAATCGTATTGAAACGTACCATCGTATCGAAATATTCCGCAATATAATCGTGCGGTTCGATTTGCGTGGTATATGGGTTCCAGTTCAAGCCGAGAGAAGTGACAAATTCCTCGCTGAATTGGTGCCAATCGATATTCGGATAAGCAGACAAGTGCGCATTGTAATTGCCCACCGCGCCATTGATTTTGCCGAGAATTTCGTTTTGTTGTAATTGCTTGAATTGACGGCGTAAACGATACGCTACGTTTGCCATTTCTTTGCCGACGGTACTCGGCGAAGCCGGTTGACCGTGTGTGCGGGAAAGTAACGGGATGGTTTTGTATTCGTTCGCAAGACGGGTGATTTCATCAATGAGTTTTTGCCATTCCGGAAGAATTACCGTGTCGCGCGCAGTTTTTAGCATTAATGCGTGAGAAAGGTTGTTAATGTCTTCCGAAGTACAAGCAAAATGAATGAATTCGGAAACTTTGGCTAATTCCGGCAACGCTTCGCTTTTTTCTTTTAAGAAATATTCCACCGCTTTCACGTCATGATTGGTGGTGCGTTCAATTTCTTTGATGCGTTGCGCATCCTCAAGGCTAAACTCGCGCACGATTGTATCAAGGTAATCGTTTGCTTCTTTCGATAAAGTGGAAACCTCAGAAATTTCGGCGGTTGCCGCCAATTTTTGTAACCAGCGAACTTCCACGGTGACGCGGAATTTAAGTAAGCCGAATTCGCTGAAAATGTCGCGCAGCGCGCTCGCTTTGTCTTGATAACGTCCGTCTATCGGGGAAATCGCGGTGAGTGCGGAAAGTTGCATAAAATACTCCGGTGTGTAAGGAATAGTTAAGAGAAGATATGTGAATAAATCTCGTGCGCAGCATTAAGGATTTTTCCGCGGAAAAATAGCAACTGCCATTTGGTGCCGCCCACTTGACGCCACAATACGGCGGCACGAATGCCGGCAAGCAAACAAGCGCGCACTTTATCTTGCACGTATTGTTGTTGCAGATAATCAGGCGCGCCGATGATATGAATTTTGCGGCCTAACGGACTGACGACGTCGATATAGATATTCGCCATAACGGAAAGCATTTGCGCATCGAACAATTCATGATAGGCCAACTGTTCCGGCAAGCGTCGAATGCGGTGCCCCAGCAGCGTCTTAACTTCCGGATTTTGATTCAAACGGGCTTCTAACCCCAACATTGCGCTCCAATAATTCATAATGTTGCGATTATTTAAATGGGTCAGTTGTTCGATTAATGTTTCTAAACCGAGCTTCAAATGACGCGGCTGGCCGCCAAACACCGCCGGCGTATTTTCCGGCTGCATGACTAAAAGGGAACGAATGGTGGTTTGAAAGGCATCCTGCGGCGTTACCTCACCCGTCATGGCAAGTTGATCGATTAATGCCGCCGCTTGACAAACACCGGCAAGCGCCAGTGCCATATCATGATAATTCTTCATATAAAACGTAAACACGTAATGAAACAGGTCAAAATTGGCCGCAATATAGCATTTTTAGCGCCTGTTTTGAACTCCGACATTAAAAAAGCGCCTATCTTTTGATATGATACTGCCCGATTTATGATTAAAAATAAAAAGGACAATTCATGGCAAAACCAATCGTATTTAGCGGTGTGCAACCTTCCGGCGAACTGACCATCGGCAACTATTTAGGCGCGTTGCGTAACTGGGTGAAAATGCAAGAGGATTACGAATGTATTTTTTGCGTAGTGGATTTACACGCTATTACCGTGCGTCAAGATCCTGTAGCGCTTCGTAAAGCTACGCTGGATGTGGTGGCATTATATCTCGCGTGCGGTATCGATCCGAATAAAGCGACAATTTTTGTACAATCCCACGTGCCGGAACATACCCAATTAAGCTGGGTATTGAACTGTTATACATACTTCGGCGAAATGAGTCGCATGACTCAATTTAAAGACAAATCCGCCCGTTATGCGGAAAATATTAATGTGGGGCTGTTCGATTATCCCGTACTGATGGCTGCGGATATTTTGCTTTATCAAGCCAAAAGTGTACCGGTCGGTGATGATCAAAAACAACATTTAGAAATCACGCGCGATATTGCAAACCGATTTAACGCCCTGTACGGCGATATTTTCACCGTGCCGGAAATTTTTATCGGCAAAGCCGGCGCGCGCATCATGTCGCTGCAAGAACCGGAAAAGAAAATGTCGAAATCTGATGACAATCGCAATAACGTCGTCACGCTGTTGGAAGATCCGAAATCCGTAGCGAAAAAAATCAAACGCGCAGTCACGGATTCCGACGAGCCGCCGGTAGTGCGTTACGACGTGCAAAATAAAGCAGGCGTATCGAACCTGCTAGATATTCTTTCTGCCGTAACCGATAAATCGATCGCTGTTCTGGAACAAGAATTCGAAGGCAAAATGTATGGACATTTAAAAACTGCCGTGGCGGATGAAGTGTCCAACCTACTTACCGGTTTACAAGAACGTTTTCATCAGTACCGCAACGACGAAGCCTTGCTTGACGAAGTATTGCGTCAAGGCGCAAAAAAAGCGCGTGAAAAAGCGCAAGAAACCCTTGCCAAAGTGTATGACGCCGTGGGTTTCGTGGCGGTCAAATAATTAAAAAAGGAGCGAAACATGGCCATTCAAACCGAAAAACCGATCGAATGCGTGGGTTGTAATACTTTTGATATGAAATCACTATTTGATAATCGTGATTGCACGCAACAAATCGCCTACATTTATGACACGCAAGAACAAGCGCAAGCCGCATTAAATTTCTTCACGCAAAAAGCCCGAGAAGTGGAAAGCGAGCCTTGCGAAATTCGTGCAGAAATCACGCATACGGAAAACGGTTATTTGTTGGAAGCCGAATTCGCCTTTTGTTGTCAGGCGGAATCGGTCATTTTTCAAATGAAAACGGCGTAACCGCTTAATGCCGGAAAAGGAAAAGAAAGGCAACGATTGCGATGAGGTGCCGGATCAGCACCGCATTGAACCCTTCCGGCACGCCGTTTTGCACAATACTGTTCTGCACAATAAAAAAGCGTTACTTTTCCAATAAAAGTTTAATCAACAAGCAAACCGCCGCCACATCGTCCGTCAATCCGAACCATCCGAGTAGCGCTTCAGGCAGAAGATCAATCGGGCTGAACAGATAAATCAAAATCGCGGCGATTTTGAGCAGTTTAATTTTATTTATCTTACGGAACATAGAAAAACGACGCGCCTTCGCTCTTGGCTTTACAGTTCGTCCGAATGGTGAATCATCACAAAACGTTCCCAAAGTTGCGCTTCGCTTTCTTGATGAGCCGGATCCGGCTTAATGCAGTTGGTAATCGGACACACTTTTTGGCAAGTTGGCGTGTCGTAGTGGCCGACGCATTCGGTACAAAGAGTGGGATCAATCACGTAAATATCATCACCAACGGAAATCGCCTCATTCGGGCATTCCGGCAAGCACATATCGCAATTTGTGCATTTGTGAGTGATGAGTAACGCCATGCTAATCCTCGATCGAATAATTTGAGTTGAAATAGAAAGCGGCGAATTATAGCCGACAAATAACCAATTAACAAAAAACGAACGGATTTTATGAAAAAACGACTTTCCGCACTTCCCATTATTGCTCTTGTTGCCTTCAGCGTTTGGCAATATTTTATCGATGGGCGAAAAGATGCTTCGCCTCAATTCGTCAAACCAACCGAAATTCAACCGAAAAGTCCCGACACGCTCACCAGCGACAGTGTTTTTGCCGATTATGATGTGCTGATGCGCGATGACCCCATCGGGCAAAACGCCGATGCGCCGGCGGATTATTATGTGTTGGTGCTCTCTTGGTCGCCCGGTTTTTGCGAAACGCAACGGGAAAAATACGGCCGAAATCTCCCCTATTCGTTCCGTTTTCAATGCGGTGCTGATCGCAACTTCGGCTGGGTGGTGCACGGTTTATGGCCGCAAAATGCCAATGCGCGATCCGCTTCCGAACATCCGCGCTTTTGTCGAGGAGATTTGCCGGCATTACCCCAAAATATCATCAAACCTTATTTAACCATGTCACCAAGCGCTGAATTGTTACAAGGCGAGTGGGAAAAACACGGCAGTTGCGCCTTTGATTCCGCTGAAAAATACTTCGCCAAGGAACAAGAATTATTTACCTCGTTGCATTTGCCGCTCCAAAATCTGAATCGCAGTGAATTGTTCCGTTGGCTAAAACAACATAATCCGCAGTTGAAAAATGCCTATTTAAACGCGAGCCGCAACGAAATATTTATTTGTTACGACAAGCGGTGGCAAGTGATGAATTGTCCTAAATAGTAAGCTTTTAGTTATCGAAAGTTATTCGCATTTATTTGATCTAAATCGTTACAACCTAGCGAGAACTAGGTATAATGCGGGCAGTCCTATTTTTAACAAGCAAAGAGGTAAATTATGTCTGTAATTAAGATGACCGATTTAGATTTAAACGGTAAACGCGTATTTATCCGCGCCGATCTTAATGTGCCGGTGAAAGACGGGAAAGTCACATCCGATGCGCGTATTCGTGCCACCATCCCGACCTTAAAATTAGCCTTGGAAAAAGGCGCTAAAGTGATGGTCACCTCTCACTTAGGTCGTCCGACCGAAGGTGAATTCACCCCTGAAGATTCCCTCCAACCTGTTGTTGATTATTTAAACGAACATCTTGATGTTCCGGTACGCTTGGTGCGTGATTACCTTAACGGTGTCGATGTAAAAGCGGGCGAAATCGTGGTATTGGAAAACGTCCGCGTCAACAAAGGCGAGAAGAAAAACGATCCTGAATTAGGCAAAAAATACGCCGCACTTTGCGATGTGTTTGTGATGGACGCTTTCGGTACGGCACACCGTGCGCAAGCGTCTACTTACGGCGTTGCCGAATTCGCGCCGGTTGCCTGTGCAGGTCCATTGCTTGCCGCAGAACTTGATGCGCTTGGTAAAGCATTAAAAGAACCGGCACGTCCGATGGTGGCTATCGTGGGTGGTTCTAAAGTTTCCACCAAATTAGAAGTGTTAAATTCTCTTTCCAAAATTGCTGACCAAATTATCGTAGGTGGCGGTATCGCCAACACCTTTATTGCCGCAGCCGGTCATAACGTAGGCAAATCCTTATATGAAGCCGATTTAATCCCGGTGGCTAAAGAATTAGCCGCAAGCACCGATATTCCTGTGCCGGTGGATGTGCGCGTCGGTACTGAATTCTCCGAAACTGCACCGGCAACAGAAAAATCCGTGACCGAAGTGAAAGATGACGAATCCATTTTCGATATCGGCGACAAATCTGCTGCACAACTTGCCGAAATCATTAAAAATGCGAAAACCGTTTTATGGAACGGCCCGGTGGGTGTATTTGAATTCCCGAACTTCCGCAAAGGAACAGAAATTATTTCTCACGCCATTGCTGACAGCGACGCTTTCTCTATTGCAGGCGGTGGTGATACGCTTGCAGCAATTGATTTATTCGGTATCGCAGACAAAATTTCCTATATCTCCACCGGCGGCGGTGCATTCTTAGAATTCGTCGAAGGTAAAACCTTACCGGCCGTGGAAATTCTTGAGAAACGTGCGAAAAATTAACTGCACTTTTCCTGCATAAGATAACGATGGCGCGCGTCTCCCGACGCGTGTCCAAATCAAAATGCAAGTCCGCACGCGTCAGGAGACGCGCGCTATCAATAAAAAATCTTAATTTTTCAAACGGTGGGGTAAAACCCACTCCACATAAAAAGGAAACACAACTATGGCTAAATTATTAGATATCGTCAAACCGGGCGTACTTACCGGTGAAGATGTTCAAAAAGTATTCGCATACGCAAAAGAACACGGCTTCGCACTTCCTGCCGTAAACTGTGTCGGCTCCGACTCCGTGAATGCCGTATTAGAAACGGCTGCCCGCGTGAAAGCGCCGGTCATTATTCAATTCTCTAATGGCGGTGCCGCATTCTACGCAGGCAAAGGCATCAAACCGACCAGCGGTGCCCGTCCTGACGTGTTAGGTGCGATTGCAGGTGCAAAACACGTTCATACTTTAGCCAAAGAATACGGCGTACCGGTAATTTTACACACCGACCACGCAGCGAAAAAATTACTTCCATGGATCGACGGCTTACTTGAAGCCGGTGAAAAACACTTCGCTGAAACCGGTCGTCCATTATTCTCTTCCCACATGCTTGACCTTTCCGAAGAGCCAATGGAAGAAAATATGGCAATCTGCCGTGAATACCTTGCCCGTATGGATAAAATGGGGATGACCCTTGAAATCGAAATCGGTATCACCGGTGGTGAAGAAGATGGCGTGGACAACTCCGGCGTCGATGAATCTCGTCTTTACACCCAACCGTCTGATGTGCTTTATGTTTACGACCAATTACATCCGGTCAGCCCGAACTTTACCGTTGCAGCCGCATTCGGTAACGTACACGGCGTGTACAAACCGGGTAACGTAAAATTAAAACCATCTATCTTAGGTGCAAGCCAAGAATTCGTTGCCAAAGAACGTAACCTTCCGGCAAAACCAATCAATTTCGTGTTCCACGGTGGTTCCGGTTCTTCCCGTGAAGAAATTCGTGAAGCGATTAGCTACGGCGCAATTAAAATGAATATCGACACCGACACCCAATGGGCGTCTTGGAACGGTATTCTCAACTTCTACAAAGCGAACGAAGCGTATTTGCAAGGTCAATTAGGCAACCCGGAAGGCCCTGATGCACCAAACAAAAAATACTACGATCCGCGTGTTTGGTTACGTAAAATGGAAGAATCAATGTCTAAACGCTTAGAACAATCTTTCGAAGACTTAAACTGCGTTGACGTTTTATAATTGTTAAAAATGCACTAAAATACGACCGCACTTTTGAGTGCGGTTTTTTATTATTAGAGTGATGACTTATGCAAATCTCAAAACAAAAATCTTTTTCTGCCGTCATTAATTTTGCCATTGGCTTCTTCTTCCTTTCTCTTCTCGCAGCAAAAGGGGCATATAACTGGATGCCTTTTTTTTGTGGCGTACTCGGCGTCGGATATAGCCTATTTCTATTAACTCGAAAAACGAAATTAGCCTTTTCAAAAAATGATAAATGGATAATTTGCTGTTATGTTTTCTATTTTGCTGTTTTTCTCATCTCTCTTTTCATTCACAAAGGTAACGTTCGGGAATTGGATAACCCAAGTAGGGCGTTAGTTTTCATTCCTGTTTTAATTCTTCTACTGCAAATTCGGCTTCTCCCTCAAGTATTTATTTATTGTATTCCTCTTGGGGCAATAATCGCAGGCGGTATCGCCATTTATGATCGTTTCGTTTCTCAAGTTTGGTTAGCTTTTTCGCCGAGAATTATGCATATTCAAGGGGGCGACATTGCTATGTCTTTAGGCATATTCAGCTTAGTTTTAGGGTTTTATTCTCTTGAGCGAAAAATGCAAAAAACCGCCCTACTATGTTTTTCGGCGGTTATTTTCGGCATCATTGGCAGCCTTTTATCCGGCGCACGCGGAGGATGGATCGGTTTGCCGCTTTTTATCATATTTTCCCTCTGGTTTTATCGGCATTATTTATCAAAAAAATTTTTTATCGGCGCGATTTCCATTTTCATTCTGGCCGGTGTAGGCGCCGCTCAAACCTCCGAAATGAGGGTTATGGAGCGTTTTAACCAAGCTAAATATGATATTACCTCTTATTTATCAGGAAAAAATACGAGTACCTCGCTCGGCGCACGATTTGATATGTGGAAAGGTGCCGTATTGATGATAAAAGAAAAACCGATTTTGGGTTGGGGCGTAAAAGGCTATCAAGAAAAACAGACGCAACAGGTTTCTGAAGGGACTATTAGTGAATACGCAGGGACATTTAAACATGCTCATAACCAATATTTAGATGTATTGACGAAATACGGCCTGCTTGGAATACTGGCTTTGCTCGGGGTTTTCATCTTGCCATTACGAATTTTCATACAAGGACTAAAAACCGCCGGCAATTCAACTGTAAAAATGACGGCCATATTAGGCATTATGCATATTATCTCAGCGATGACTTATTGCTTAAGTCAAAGCTTTTTTAACCACAATTCCGGCAATATTTTCTATTTTTTCCTCGTTATTGTGTTCTACGCCATGATGAGAACCGAACAGCAAAGAGCGAAGCATGAATAATATTTTAGTCATTCGTAACGATAAACTCGGTGATTTTATACAAGCGTGGCCGGCATTTGCTATGTTGAAGGCATCCAATCCGTCATTAAAATTAACCGCCCTAGTGCCCGCTTACACAGCGCCACTGGCTGAAATCTGTCCTTATTTAGACAGTATCATTATTGATAGTAAAAAAGACGATAAAGCCGATTTTCGGCGACTGCTTAATGAAATAAAAAACCATCATTTTGACGGGTTAATCAGCTTTTTTTCCAATACGCATAATGCCAAATTAGCCTGGAAAAGCGGTATAAAATATCGCTTGGCACCGGCTACGAAATTTGTTCAGTTTTTCTATAATCATCGTCTGACTCAGCGTCGTTCCCGCTCGGAAAAATCAGAAGCGGAATACAATCAAGATTTAGTCCGTGCATTTCTGAAAAAACAGAATATGCCGATTGTAGAAGTAAAACCGCCTTATTTAACCTTCGATAAAAGTGCGATCGGAAATCAGCGCGTTTTTTTAAGCCAAACGTTAGGGATTTCAACTAATAAAAAATGGATTTTCGTGCATAGCGGTTCCGGCGGTTCGGCGACGAATTTATCGTTGCCTCAATATGCCGAATTAATTCAAGGCTTGCTTACCGAATTTGATTGCAATGCGGTGCTAACAGCGGGGCCGGGCGAAAGTGAAAAAGCCCATGAGCTGGCACAATTAGTGAACGACTCACGCGTGGCGATTTACGATAAAAATCATGGCCTAGTGGATTTTGCCCATTCTTTGGCTTGTGCCGATTTGTTTATTGCCGGTTCAACCGGGCCACTGCATTTAAGCAGCGCGTTTAACGTACCGACCATCGGATTCTATCCGAACAGTCGTTCTTCTCAGCCGCGACGTTGGAAACCGATTAACGATGCGGATAAACACCTGGCTTTTTGTCCGCCGGCCGGCAAAAACACACAGATGAATTTAGGTTTAATTTCTATCAAAGCCACTCTAACCTCAATTATTCCCTTCGTACGTCGAATTTGGCAAGCGGGCAATTAAAGCTAAGTAACTTTGCACAATCCAACCAATTCCGGCGGCAAATACCAGCGTTCCGACGCCCACCGTGCCGCCGAGAAAAAATCCCAACACACAAACCGAGATTTCAATACCGCTACGCACGATGCCAACTTTCCAATGAAAACGCTGACAAATGCCCACCATTAAACCATCACGCGGCCCGGCGCCTAAATGACACGTCAAATAAAATGCAGTGCCCAAGCCGTATAGAAACAAGCCGCTGATGCCGAAGATGATGCGAAGTAAAAGCGTGGTCGGTGCCGGTAACGTTTTGGTGGTCAATCCGAGGAAAAAGGCAATGACGATAATATTCAGCAAGGTACCTAATCCGAAGCGGAGTTTAAGCGGTAACCACGCCAGCATAACAATGCCGCTAATGAAAAATGACGCCCAACCGATACTGATATCGCCTTGTAACGCAATGCCTTGCGAGAGCACCGTCCAAGGTGTTGAACCGAGTCCGGAAAGGACGATCAACCCATCGCCCGCGCCCAAGACGGCCAACGCCAAAAGTAAAACCCATAAAGTTTTAAATCGTACGGACCAAAGCGAAGTTGCCGCCCAAGCGGTATGCGGAATAACGCGTATTTTTTTCATAAATTCCCTTGTAAAAGGCACCTCGCCATCATAAAGGGAAACGGCCAAAAACCAAAATAGTTTAATACGCAATACTGACAAGCTTTCGACTTATACGAGGAACGGCGATAAACCTTGCTTGAATGCGGTGCCAATCGGCAATGACGATTATACGAAAAACCAACCGCCGTCTACGCACCGCATTGGCGTCATTTTCTGTGTGCTGCTGTTATACGGAGCGAACTTATACGGTTATTGATTAACGGAGTTTCAAACGTTTTAATCTTAACGCATTGGTCAGCACCGAAATGGAGCTTAACACCATCGCACCGCCTGCAATAACCGGACTTAAATAGCCTAATGCCGCGAGCGGAATACCTAATAGGTTGTAAATCAAAGCAAAAAATAAGTTTTGTTTGATGTTCGTTAAGGTAGCTTGCGCGATGAAAATTCCGTCGGCTAATTGATTCACGGACTGACGCATTAAAGTCGCTGATGCGGTTTGCTGCGCTACATCGGAACCCGATTTCATGGCGAAACTGACATCGGCCATGGCTAACGCCGCTGCATCGTTAATGCCATCGCCCACCATCGCGACAATTTTGCCTTCTTGCTGCAAGGCTCGAATTTTAGCCGCCTTATCACGCGGGCTGAGTTGGCCGAAAGCGTGTTGAATGTCGAGCTGTTGCGCAACATAATCCACCACCGATTGGCGATCGCCGCTCATAATCAGCACGTCGATATTGCGTTGTCGTAAGCGCGCGATCGCTTGCTTGCTTTCCGATCGTAACGTGTCCGTCAAGGCAAAAGCACCCGCCACTTCACCGTTTATGGAAACCGCCACCACACTGGCAATTTGCCATACATCCGGTAAATTTTCCGGCAGGGCAAATCCACAAAATGCCGGAGTGCCGACATTAACCGAACCCACCCCTTCCACTTGTGCGCAAATTCCGGCACCCGGCGTCGTTTGGGCTTCCAATGCGGTGCTAATTTCGAGGTTCATTTCTTGTGCCGTATGCACAATGGCTTGCGCCAGTGGATGAGCGGCATGTTGTTCGACAGTGGCGGCAATGCGGTAAAGTGACTTCTCTGAGAGCACCGCATTGGAAGGCCGCCAGACGGCTACCACTTGAAGATCGCCGTTCGTTAACGTGCCGGTTTTGTCTAATACCACGGTATCGATATGCGCCGCCTGCTCCATCGCCGCCGCGTCTTTAAACCAAATACCGCTGTTCACTGCTTTACCCATACCGGCCATAATGGCGGCCGGTGTGGCAAGCCCAAGCGCGCAAGGACAAGCAATCACCAATACCGCAACGGCGTGCATAACGGAAGTGTCGAGTTGCTTCGTAAATAACCAAGTAAGCATAAAAGTAACCGCCGAAACGGCAAGTACTGCCGGAACAAAAATACCGGCAACTTTATCGGCAAAGCGCGCAATAGGCGCCTTTGTACCTTGCGCTTCAGAAAGCGCACTCATCATATCACCGAGCAAGGTTTGCGCGCCGAGCTGATTCGCGCGATAAGTCAGGCTGCCTTCCGTCACCATCGAACCGGCCAGTACGGAACTTTGCGGTTGCTTCATTTGCGGTACAGATTCGCCGGTTAAATGACTTTCGTCGCACCAGCCGTCGCCTTCTTCCACCACGCCATCCGCCGCGATGCGTTCGCCATGATTGGCCCGCAATACATCACCGACGTTGACTTGATCAAGCGGAATGTTTCGCCAAGCGCCGGCTCGCAATACGCTGACTTGCTTCGGCGTGAGTTGGAGCAATAATTCAAGGCTGTTCAAACTGTGTTTTTTGGTGCGTTCTTCCAAAAACTTACCGAGACTTACAAAACCGATCACCATCACCGCTGCTTCAAAGTAAATGTGATGCGTCGCATCATGCCCCAACGCACGGTGGTGGAACAGCATATAAGTGGAATAAAGGTAAATCGTCAGCGTGCCACTGCTCACCAATACGTCCATATTCGCAAGGCCGCCGCGAATACTGCCGATGGCTCCGCGATAAAACGGAATCGCCAAACCGACTTGTACGATGGTCGCCAAAATAAATTGCCACATCGGCGGCAACATTAAATCATGATTACCAAATAACATTCCGAACATACCGAACAGAAACGGAATATTAATCAGCAGCAACAACCAAAGGCGCCAATGCGGTTTTTGTCGTTTGTACGAAGTGGCCGGCAAATCGCTTTTCAAGGTGCCTTTAAAGCCCGTTTTTTGAATAATGCCGATAATCTCTTCCACGTCGGCTTGGCTCGGATCAAACTCCACTTGTGCTTCTTCCACCGCAAAATTCACATTTGCTTGCGACACGAAAGGCTTTTTATTCAGCACTTTTTCAATGCGACTGGCACAAGATTGGCAAGTCATGCCTTCAATTTGCAGACGGATTTTTTTATTCTGTTGCATCAAAACCTGCGTCCTCAATGGTTTCAATTAATTGGCTGACGGAAACTTTGCTTTCATCAAATTGAATGTCTGCATAGCCTTGTAAATCGACATTCACTTTTTCTACGCCGTCAAGCGCTTCCAACACCTGCGTGACACTTTTCACACAGCCGCCACAATGCATCCCTGTGATAGTTAAACGAACGTTTTTCATAGATTTCTCCTTATTTTAGATTGAATGATAAACGGATGTCGGCTACTATAAACCTTAACTCAAGGTTAAGGTCAAGATTTTTTTATGAATATTAGCGAAGCGGCAAAATTAAGCGGACTCAGCGCCAAACAAATTCGGGATTATGAAAAGCTTGGTTTGCTTAAACCGGCGGCACGTAGCCTTTCCGGCTATCGTCATTATGAAGAAAAAGATATTGAACGGTTGCATTTCATTCGCCATTCGCGCGATGTGGGCTTTTCCTTACAACAAATCGAACAACTGATACAGTTGCAAGATAACCCTCGTCGCAACAGCCGCGAAGTTAAAGTGCTCACGGCGCAACATATTGAAACGTTAAAACGACAAATCGAACGACTAGAAAAAATGCTCGCAGAATTGCAACGCTGGCATGATGATTGTCAGGGCAACGATTGCCCCGATTGTGCAATTTTAGAAGGGCTAAATAAAGAAAGCGGTTAATAATCCCAAGTTTCAGGATCAATTCCCAATTGACGCATAATCTCTTTTGCGTTTTCCGGAATTTCATCGTGGCGTTCTTTCATCAAATCTGCATCTGTCGGTAAGGGTTGACCGGTAAAGGCATGTAAAAAAGCCTCACAAAGCAATTCGCTATTGGTTGCGTGACGTAGGCTTTTTAACTGACGGCGGGTACGTTCGTTGGTTAAAATTTCTAAAACTTTGATCGGAATCGACACGGTAATTTTCTTCACCTGTTCACTTTTTTTGCCATGCTCCGCATAAGGGCTGATATATTTGCCCTCCCAATTCGCCATAACGCACCTTTTTAAGTTAAAAAAATAAAACTTGATAATGTGTGGGTATTCTAATGAAAAAACCGATAAATGACAATCTAGACGGCTAAATGGCTGTGTTTTCCTCGAATTTACCCGCAATAAAAGCAGACTTCCTTATGCCTAATAAAATCAATATGCCGCCGTAAACCAAGACAGCCAAAACGATCAACCAAGCAAGCCAATGCACACGCATTAAAAAAGTCATGGACGCCCATTGCTCAATGCCCGGCGTGTAGTAGCTCAATGCGGTGCCCATCAGCACGGAGGCGGCAAACACTTTAGCCAAAAAGAGCGCACTCTTGTGCGAAAAACGATACACTTCGGCTTTTGCTAAACCGCGGTAAAGTAAACATGCGTTCAAGGTCGCCGACATGGCGGAAGCCATAGCCAACCCCACATAACCAAAAGGAATCGCCAATACATTGAAACCCATATTGCTCACCATGGCGATAACACCGATTTTTACCGGTGTCTTGGTGTCTTGGCGCGCGTAATAGCCGTTGGCAAAAATTTTAATCAGCATAAAACTCAGCAAGCCCGCGTTAAACGCCCATAAAGAATAAGACGCCGCATGCACGTCATGAAGGGTAAAACTGCCACGCATAAACAGCGTCAGCAACATTGGTTTAGCCAATACCGCAATGCCGACGGCGGCCGGCACGCCGAGTAATAAAATCATTCGCACGCCCCAATCCATGGTATTGCGAAAGTCTAGCGCGCTTTGCACCGAATTATCTTTGCGATTGACATGATGGCGCGAAAGTGTCGGCAAAATTACAGTGGAAATCGCAATACCGAATAACCCAAGGGGAAATTCCAATAAGCGGTCGGAATAATAAAGCCAACTGATAGAACCAGTCATCAAAAAACTGGCAATGACCGTATCCAACAATAAATTGATTTGGCTCACCGACACACCAAACAGAGCTGGGAGCATAAGTTTACGAATTTTCGTCACTCCCTCATCATGCCACGCCCATTTAGGCTTAACGAGTAATCCCGCTTGTTTCATAAAGGGAATTTGGAACAAAAACTGCAACAAACCGCCGAGAAAGATACCGATTGCTAAAGCCAAGTCGGGATTATCCATCTGTGGGGCTAAAAAAAGCGCAGTGGCAATCATAGCGATATTTAACAGCACCGGCGAAAATGACATCACGCCGAATTTACCTATGCTGTTGAGCACCGCACCGGAAAGCGCCACGAAAGTTATGAACCATAAATAAGGAAAGGTGATTTTGAGCAACAGGGAAGCCTGTTCAAATTTATGCGCGTCAGGGCCATCGTTTAACCAATCGGTGAACCAGCCCATACCGAATAAAGCCACAACGATCGGCGAGCCTAGCATGGCCAAAATCGTTACGATACTGACCAAACCGCCCAACGTACCGGACACTTTTCCGATAAATTCTCGGGTTTTATTGAGATCACCGGATTTTTGATATTCTGCCAATACCGGCACAAACGCTTGCGAGAAGGCTCCTTCGGCAAATAAACGGCGTAGGAAATTCGGAATTCGGTTAGCAAATAAAAATACGTCCGCCGCGGCTCCCGCACCGATAAGGTGAGCAATTACCACGTCGCGCAGCAAGCCTAACACACGCGACAATAAAGTCATTCCACTTACAATAATGCCGGATTTTAAAAGTCGTTTACTCAAAATAAAGCTCTCTTGGGCCAGAAAATTTTAGCCTAATTGTATAGAAATTTTGCTTTTACGCTATATTCCGTACCAAAAAACTGATAGAATCCGCCACACATCGTTTGTGTGAGCCCCTATTGAAAAAGCTTGTAAAAATAACGATGCTTACTTTCGGTTGTGTCTCACCGAAATCAACACAAATCACTCATTGACAAATGTATAAAAAATCGGCATATTGACGCCCTTTATTTTGTCTATCAATTAACAAAAATTTTAGGAGTTTGACCTTGGCTAATATCAAGTCAGCAAAAAAACGTGCGGTTCAA
>NZ_DBHLAM010000038.1:0-4302 GCF_057314195.1 Rodentibacter sp.
AGCACAGCCAATGCGGCTAACACAACGGCGAACACTGCGAACAGCACAGCCAATGTGGCCAACACAACGGCGAACACTGCGAACAGCACAGCCAATGCGGCCAACACAACGGCGAACACTGCAAACAACACGGCGAATATTGCGAATAGCACCGCAAATTCTGCTAATGCGAATGCTACGGCTGCGCTTGCTAACGCAACGCAAGCCAATGCAGGCTGGAACTTGACGACAAGTGCGTCCACCGGCAATGTGAGCAACGTGTCTATTGCAAACGTGAAAGGTAACGATACTGTCACCTTCGACGCGGGAGACAACATCGCTATTACTCAAACCGGACGCGGTTTAAGTGTTGCCTTGGCACGTGATATCAGCGTGAACAGTGTGACCACCAAAGATCTCACTGCCACAGGTAATGTGACCTTAGGCGGCGGTGCAGGTACGAGCGTGAAAATTGCGAACGCAACGACTGTTGACATGGGCGGTAACCGCATTCAAAACGTAGGTAATGCGACAGCAGATACCGATGCGGTGAATAAAGCTTATGTGGATAATGCATTGCGCAATTCTGGAGCAACTCCGGGCTTATCGAATCGTGTAAATCAACTTGCTCGTGATTTGAATAAAGTTGATAAGAAAGCACGCGGCGGTATTGCAGGAGCGGTTGCGACGGCGGGTATTCCGCAAGTTTATATGCCGGGTAAATCCATGATTGCTGCGGCTGCCGGCTCTTATCGCGGCACTAACGCGATTGCGGTGGGTTACTCTCGTGCAAGTGACAACGGTAAAGTCGTCTTGAAGATCACCGGTAGCTCGAATACCCAAGGTGATTACACCGGCTCCGTTGGTCTGGGTTACCAATGGTAATGCGATGTAAATAGAAATGTAATTTTCTAAACTGAACCAAAGTGCGGCGGATTTCCGAATCCACCGCACTTTTTTTATCTAAAGAATATAAAAAATCGCCCGGTGATCATCACCGAGCGATTTTTTGTTATGGGGAAGGCGTTTAGTCGGGCGCGTTTTCTTTTTGCCTCCTTTTGCTTTGCACGAGCAAAGAAAAGTAAAGTAACAAAATGAGCGAAACCCGATATCAAAAAACAAAAAGGTTGCACTTTACAAGGCAACCTTTTCTCTTCGTTATTTTTACTTATTGCCGCACCAACACCGGATAGGCCTTCACAAAATCCGCCAAACGATAGGCTTTGCTGAAAATTAAATGATAGTTTTGTCGATCATTATTCACTGCCACTGTATCCGGAATTGGTTCGTCCAAGCCAAAGCGCCAAGGCAGATTGCCTGAACGGCGGATAAAATAATCGTTGCTTACTTCAAAAGGGCCTTCGTAAATCGTGCCATTATAGCTGATTTGATGATATTCCAGTGGCAAATTCGTTGAACCGTAAACGGTTTTCCAAAATATATAAGGCGATGCGGTCGGGTTTAAAATGGAGCGATTATTCGCTTGGTTTTGTTCTAGTTCGACGATTTTGCCGTCGGCCAGTTGTAAGCGATGTTTGCCCGGTGCCAAAATGAGTTTTTGCGTTTGATGGGCGGCAAGGTTGATTTCCTGATCGTCTAATTTGAAGCGGATTGCCTCGTCCGTTGGATTGTCGGCATAGACGGTATTTTTGTCGTACCAAGCGGCAAGTTCTTCCGCTTCAAAGGGAAAATATTTCGCCACAATCTCGACCACCATATTGCGCTTGCCGTCATCGGCGGTTTCTGAAGTCGCCGAAGGTTGCACCGCCGCCGTGCCGATTAAGATGCCGATTATAATAAGTAACGTGATGAGTTTTTTCATAAATGCTCCTGAAAGCTAATCGTATATTTTGATTTAATTTTGCTTGAATTGAATGTTTGAATTGGCACCGCATTGAGGCTAAGTGCATTGAGGCTACGTTCAATGCGTTGCTATTTGGGGAAGTCGCGGAGGTTGGGTTAGGCACGAATGCTGTAATCGCCTTCGCACACCCATTTGTAACTGGTGAGCGCTTCCAGACCCATTGGACCGCGAGCGTGCAGTTTTTGCGTGCTGACCGCCACTTCTGCGCCCAAGCCGAATTGTCCGCCGTCAGTGAAACGCGTGCTGGCGTTCACATAAACCGCCGCCGCGTCCACTTGATTGACGAATTGACGGGCTAAGTTTTGCGAAGCGGTTAAAATGCATTCGGAATGTTGCGTGCCATATCGGCGGATATGCGCGATTGCTTCGTTGATGTCGTTTACCACGACTACGTTCAAATCCGGCGAACCCCATTCTGCGTGCAATTGATTTTCGGTGACTTCGGTTACGTCTGCGCCCGCTTGTTTCAGCACGTTCAATGCGGTGCCCGATGCAGCGTGGTATTTCACCTTTTTCGGCGCTAAATGTGCAACCAGTTTCGGCAGAAATTGTGCGGCGATAGAAGCTTGCACTAAAAGCGTTTCTAAGGTGTTGCAGGTGCTAGGACGTTGGGTTTTGGCATTATCGATCAGCAAAACCGCTTTGTTTTGATCGGCGCTTTGTTCCACGAAGGTATGGCAAACGCCCACGCCGCCAACAATGACCGGAATGCTGGCGTGTTGTTTGCAAAGTTCGTGTAAGCCTGCGCCGCCGCGCGGAATGATCATATCGACGTAGCGATCAAGTTTTAATAATTGCATTACGAGATCGCGGTTTGGATCGCTAATGGCTTGTACGGCGAATTTTGGCAGGCCTGCTTGCTGTAAGGCGTTTTGCACGACCTCGACTAAAATTTGGTTAGAATGTCGGGTTTCTTTGCCGCCGCGTAACAGCACCGCATTGCCGGTTTTCAAACATAGGCTGGCGACATCAATGGTGACGTTCGGGCGCGCTTCGTAAATGACGCCGATAACGCCGAGGGGGGTGCGTACGCGTTCAATTTTCAAACCGCTGTCTAAGGTGCCGCCATCGATAATTTTGCCCACCGGATCGGTAAGCGAAATGACGTGCCGCACATCGTTGGCGATGCCTTGCAAACGTTGCGGCGTTAGTAACAGGCGATCAATTAAGGCTTCGGACAAGCCGTTTTGTCGCGCCACTTCAATATCTTTGTTATTTTCTGCCAAGATGCGGTCGGCTTGTGTTTCCAGTTGCTCTGCGATCACCGCCAACGCGTGATTTTTCCGCGCTGTGCTTAATTGCGCCAAAATAAACGCGGCCTCTTTGGCTTGTTTGCCCATTTGTTCTAACATTTTTATGCCCTTTTATTGAAAACGAAATGTCGAGTAGCTTATCTGAAAAATGAAGAAGGTCAAAGAGGCAGATTAAAGCGCGGAAAATAATCAGAGGAGCGGACGATGTTTTAAAAAACGGATTCTTCCGTTGAGGGCGGAGAGATAGGCTTTTGGATTATGCTTTTGGACTTATGCTTTTGGACTTAGGGCATTTATTTTCATCGTGTTTTTCGGTAGAATTTTGCAGTTTTTAACTTGGCAAAATTGAGGCGAAAATGGCGAAAAATGCGCGGTTTTATATTCTGACAGAGCAGAGTTCGCGCGGTACGGAACAACTGGCCTGCGATTTAGCTGCTTCGGCTTGGCGTTTAGGGAAGCGCGTTTTGATTGCCTGTGAAACCGAGCGACAAGCGTTGGATATTGACGAAGCGCTGTGGCAGCGTGATCCGGACGAATTTGTGCCGCATAATTTGTCGGGCGAAGCGACACAATATGTCACGCCGATTGAAATTAGTTGGAAAGGCAAACGCAATGCGCAACGACGTGATTTGTTGATTAATTTGCAGCGCGAGTTGCCCGAGTTTATTCACGTTTTTACTCAACTGATTGATTTTGTTCCCGCCGAAGAAGAGCAAAAGGTGCAAGCGCGAGAACGTTATAAACAATTGCGTATGCAAGGATGGCTGCTTTCGACGGAAAATGTTGAGTGATAGGAATTAAAAGTTCCGTAGGGTGGGCTTTAGCCCACCATGTTTATTTAATTTGGTGGGCTAAAGCCCACCCTACAAAAAGAGAAGGTTTAGTTTAGCGTAAGGAGATAACGGATGACTGAACGTGAAAAGATTATTCAACAGCAAAAACAACTTAAGGTGCTATTTTCAGCTTGGATGAAAGAAAAAATGAACCACGAAGTCATTACGTTTCAAAAACGTGATGGACGCATTGTCGAACATTATCCGGATGGTACGGAAAAAATCGTAGGTTATGCAAAATAAAGTTCCGTAGGGTGGGCTTTAGCCCACCATGTTTATTTAATTTGGTGGGCTAAAGCCCACCCTACAAAAAGAGAGCAACAATGACACAAAAATTCGAAATGGCAGACCGTTTTAATCCGTCTGCGGTAGA
>NZ_DBHLAM010000039.1:0-17679 GCF_057314195.1 Rodentibacter sp.
AAAGCTCCAGTTTAAATGTTATTCAATAATAGAATGTTGTTCAAAAAATCTACTCCCATACAGAAATAGACGGCGAATTTTAATCACTATGGATATGCTTGTCAATAAGCAACCAATGCGGTGCTCTCAGAGATATTCGCTGTTATTCGACTAAAAACAGCGCAACGAATCATTTTCGTCTGTTTCGCCCGATGCCCTTTCTTGAACTTTTTAACCCAAATTACGTCTTACGGAAGGCTATCAAAACAGATAGTTTTTTAGTTTATACGGAGAGAGCCTATGCAATTCATCGCAAAATCATTTCTTATCGGCATAACTGTAGTGTCGTTAGCGGCTTGCGGCAATATGAGTCGCAGCCAAAAAAATACCGCCGTTGGCGCGGCCATCGGTGGCGCAACAGGGTATATGATCAAAGGTAATGCCGCCACAACATTAGGCGGCGCGGCGCTCGGTGGATTAATCGGTAGCCAAGTGAACAAATAACCAAGGTGCGCGCCATCTATCTCGCGTCTAAAACCGCACGTTGAGCATTCAACGTGCGGTTATTTTTTTGTGTCTTTTTCGATAAATAATCAGGCAATTGCCGCCTCAACGTAGTAAACTAGCCACAATTTTTTCTTAGGAGACAACGATGAAACCTTATCTAATCGCCCCTTCTATTCTTTCCGCCGATTTGGCACGCCTTGGTGATGATGTTCAGGCGGTGCTCGATGCGGGGGCCGATGTCATTCATTTCGACGTAATGGATAATCATTATGTGCCGAATCTCACCTTTGGCCCCGCTGTGTGCCAAGCCTTGCGTGATTACGGCATTACGGCGCCGATTGACGTACATTTAATGGTGAAACCGGTGGATCGCATTATTCCCGATTTCGCCAAAGCCGGCGCGAGCTATATTACTTTTCATCCTGAAGCAACCGAGCATATTGATCGCACTTTGCAGCTCATTCGTGATCACGGTTGCAAATGCGGTTTGGTGTTTAATCCTGCGACGCCGTTGAATTATTTGGATTATGTATTGGATAAAGTGGATGTTGTGTTGTTGATGTCCGTCAACCCTGGCTTCGGAGGCCAATCTTTTATTCCGGCGACCTTAAAAAAACTGCGACAAGCGCGTCGAATGATCGACGAAAGCGGTTATCACATTCGTCTTGAAGTGGACGGTGGCGTGAAAACGGATAATATCGCCGAAATTGCGGCTGCAGGCGCCGATATGTTCGTGGCCGGTTCGGCGATTTTCGGTAAACCGGACTATCGACAAGTGATTGAACAAATGCGTGCGCAATTGGCGTCTCTTTTATAATCTGCCGAAGGCCCGTGGGACGGGGCTTCAATGCGGTGCTGATCGGGCACTTCACCGATTGGCTGTTTAGACATAAGCCATCGCGCAAGCGAAGGTAAAATGATTAATCGACATGATGCAGAACATAGAGAAAAACAATAATGAACACACAATTTAAATTAATCGGCTTTGATTTGGATGGTACTTTAGTTAACAGCTTGCCGGATTTGGCCTTATCGGTGAATTCGGCGTTAGCGGAGTTCGATTTGCCGCAAGCGCCGGAAGAACGGGTGTTAACTTGGATTGGCAACGGCGCGCCGGTATTAATTGCCCGAGCCTTAGATTGGGCACGCGAGCAAAGCGGTAGAACTTTAAGCGAGGCGGATGTTGAAAAAGCGAAAGCCCGTTTCGCTTATTATTACGGCGAAAACCTTTGTAATATCAGCCGCTTATATCCGAATGTGAAAACAACTTTGGAAGCGTTAAAGGCTAAGGGATACACGTTGGCAGTCGTTACCAACAAACCGACCAAACACGTTCGACCGGTATTGGCGGCCTTCGGTATCGATCAGTTATTCGACGAAATGCTCGGCGGACAGTCTTTGCCGGCAATCAAACCACATCCGGCGCCGCTTTATTATTTGTGCGGTAAGTTCGGCTTCGAGCCTCGCCAAGTGTTGTTTGTAGGGGACTCAAAAAACGATATCATCGCCGCGCACGCTGCCGGTTGTGCCGCAGTGGGTTTGACTTACGGCTATAATTACAATATTCCCATCAGCGAATCTGGACCGGATTGGGTATTTGATGATTTTGCCCGGTTATTGGAGGTTTTATAATTCCTATCGAAAGTGCGAGCGAAAAATGCACAGTTTTTTTAATCGCATTTTATCCGATGAAAATCCGAGTATTTCACTTGAATTCGCTGATGTTGCCCCAACCTTACACCAAAGCCATTCAAACAGATTAGATTAGAGAGAAACTATGAGCGCTAAAAAAACACAACGCACGACGACCGTAACCATGCCTGTATTGCCGTTACGCGATGTCGTGGTTTTCCCTTATATGGTGATGCCGCTTTTTGTGGGGCGTGAAAAATCCATTAACGCCCTTGAAGAAGCGATGAACGAAAATAAACAGCTTCTGTTAGTCGCCCAAAAGCAAGCGGATTTGGAAGAGCCGACCGCTGACGATGTGTTCGATGTTGGAACCATCGCTAATATTATTCAGTTGTTAAAATTGCCGGACGGTACGGTGAAAGTGTTAGTGGAGGGGCATCAACGCGCCAAAATTAACAATCTTGAAGACGGCGAAAAATGCTTTTTGGCAAAGGTTACACCGATCGATACCATACAAGAGAACGAAAGAGAAATCGAAGTCGTGAAGAGTGCAGTGCTCACCGAGTTTGAGAATTATCTCACGTTGAATAAAAAAGTGCCGGCAGATGTGTTAAACGCGTTACAACGTATTGAGGATCCGGATCGCCTTGCCGATACCATGGCGGCACATTTGCCGGTAACCGTGCGACATAAACAAAAAGTGTTGGAATTTGCCGACGTGCAAGAACGCTTGGAATATTTGCTCGGTATGATGGAGTCGGAGGCGGATATTCTGCAAGTGGAAAAACGAATTCGCGGCCGCGTTAAAAAACAAATGGAAAAAAGCCAACGCAACTATTACCTAAGCGAACAAATTAAAGCGATTCGTAAAGAAATGGACGAAGGCGAAAGCGACGATACGCTTGATGAAGTCGAACAGCTTCGTCAAAAAGTGGAAGCGGCCGGTATGCCGACGGAAGTGCGCGACAAAGTTGAAAGTGAGTTACAAAAACTCAAAATGATGTCAGCCATGTCCGCCGAAGCCACCGTGGTGCGCAGTTACATTGAATGGATGATTCAAGTACCTTGGCATCAGCGTACCAAAGTGAAAAAAGATATCACTAAAGCGCAACAAGTATTAGATGCGGATCACTATGGTTTAGAGCGCGTGAAAGAGCGCATTTTAGAATATCTTGCGGTACAGGCGCGCTTAAACAAAGTAAAAGGTCCGATTCTCTGTTTAGTTGGGCCTCCGGGCGTGGGGAAAACCTCGCTTGGTCAATCTATCGCCAACGCTACCGGCCGTAAATATGTCCGTATGGCGCTCGGCGGCGTACGTGACGAAGCGGAAATCCGCGGTCATCGCAAAACCTATATCGGCGCATTGCCGGGTAAATTGATTCAAAAAATGGCGAGAGTGGGCGTGAAAAACCCGCTGTTTTTGCTTGATGAAATCGACAAAATGGCATCGGATATGCGTGGCGATCCGGCTTCTGCATTGCTTGAAGTGCTTGATCCGGAACAAAACACCACTTTTAATGATCACTACTTGGAAGTTGATTATGATTTGTCTGACGTGATGTTCGTCGCAACTTCCAATTCCATGAATATTCCGGGGCCGTTGCTTGATCGTATGGAAGTGATTCGTCTTTCAGGCTATACGGAAGATGAAAAACTAAATATCGCGATGCACCATTTATTGCAAAAACAAATCGAGCGTAACGGTTTGAAAAAAGGCGAATTAACGGTGGAAGAAAGCGCGATTTTGGGCATTATTCGTTATTACACCCGTGAAGCCGGCGTGCGTAACTTAGAGCGTGAAATTTCTAAAATTTGCCGTAAAGCGGTGAAAAATTTATTGGTTGATCCGACGCTCAAATCGATCACCGTAAATGCGGATAACTTGCACGATTATCTCGGCGTGAAACGTTTCGAGTTCGGCAAGGCGGATACCCAAAACCGCGTGGGCGAAGTGACCGGTCTGGCATGGACAGAAGTGGGCGGTGATTTACTCACCATCGAAACCGCTTCCGTGCCGGGTAAAGGCAAATTGATCTTCACCGGTTCGCTGGGCGATGTCATGAAAGAATCTATTCAAGCGGCGATGACCGTAGTACGTGCGCGTGCGGATAAACTTGGCATCAATCCGGAATTTCACGAAAAACGCGATATTCACATTCACGTGCCGGACGGCGCCACGCCGAAAGATGGCCCGAGCGCGGGGATCGCCATGAGCACCGCATTGGTGTCTTGTCTGACAGGCAATCCGGTGCGCGCTGATGTGGCGATGACGGGCGAAATCAGCTTACGCGGTAAGGTGTTGCCGATCGGCGGCCTAAAAGAAAAACTCTTGGCGGCGCATCGCGGCGGTATTAAAACCGTGTTGATTCCGAAAGATAACGTAAAAGATTTGGAGGAAATTCCGCAAAACGTGAAACAAAACTTGCTGATTCACGCAGTGGAAACCATCGATGAAGTGTTGGCGCTAGCACTTGAGAATCCGCCGGAAGGCGTTGAATTCGTCAAACTGGAAGCCAAACCTAAAGCGCCGCGCCGTAAAACCGTCACGAAAACGACAAGATCAGTAAATTAATGATACACTTTGGGCTTGTTAATCAAACAAGCCCTTTTTATTTTGAACATGATGCTCCGCGTTCCTCCCCTTTCCCTGTATATTCATATTCCTTGGTGCATACAAAAATGCCCGTATTGCGATTTTAATTCTCACGCGCAAAAGGGCGAAATTCCGGAAAACGACTACATTCGTCATCTTCTGCTGGATTTGCAGGCGGATTTAGCGCGCTTTCAAACTTCCGTACAAAAGCGCAAATTGCGTTCGATTTTTATTGGTGGCGGCACCCCGAGTTTATTTTCGGCAGAAGGTATTGCACGCCTGTTAAACGGCGTGAAAGCGCAAATTCCATTTGAAGAAAACATCGAAATCACTTTGGAAGCCAATCCCGGTACGGTGGAAGCGGAACGCTTTAAAGGCTATGTTGCCGCCGGCGTAACCCGTATTTCTATGGGCATTCAAAGCTTTAACGACGACAAACTGCAACGTTTAGGGCGCATTCATAACGCCGCTGAGGCTAAACGTGCGGTTCACTTGGCGAAAGTTTCCGGGCTGCAAAGTTTCAACTTGGATTTAATGCACGGTTTGCCGAATCAAACTTTAGCGGAAGCCTTAGATGATTTACGCCAAGCCGTTGAGCTTGCACCGCCGCATCTTTCTTGGTATCAGCTCACTATTGAGCCGAACACGTTGTTTGCTTATCGTTCGCCGAAATTACCGGACGATGACGAACTTTGGGATATTTTCAAGCAGGGACACCAATTTTTAACCGCGGCCGGTTATCGACAATATGAAACGTCCGCTTACGCCAAGCCGGGTTTTCAATGTGAACATAATTTGAATTACTGGCGTTTCGGCGATTATTTGGCGATTGGATGCGGTGCTCACGGCAAGCTCAGTTTTTCACACGGCGAAATTTTACGTTTTTCTAAAACCAAGCACCCGAAAGGTTATTTGCGTGGTGAATATCTTTACGAAGAAAAAAATGTGCCATACGCAGAGCGCCCTTTCGAGTTCTTTATGAACCGTTTTCGTTTATTGGATGCGGTGCCGAAACGCGAGTTCGAAGCTTATACGGGCTTATCGCAAAGCACGGTTAAACATCAGATCGATTTGGCCGTCGCACAAAATTATGTCGTAGAAAATGCCGATTTTTGGCAAATCACCGAACATGGTAAATTGTTTTTAAACGAATTGTTGGAATTGTTTTTAGTGGAAGAATAAATGGCATGATTTTTCATATTGGTGGATAAAAATTTGCGCTTGTTTATTTAAAACGTGCGTATTAAAGTAACGCAACCGTTTACTTCTTAAAAAATAGGAACAAAAATGAATCAATTGGAAATGAAAAAAATCGCCGCGCAAGCCGCTTTGCAATATGTCAAAGCGGATACCGTGGTGGGCGTGGGGAGCGGTTCTACGGTGAACTGTTTTATCGAAGCCTTAGGTGCGCTGAAAAATCAAATTAAAGGTGCCGTGGCGGCTTCAAAAGCATCGGAAGCCTTGCTTCGTAAACAAGGCATTGAAGTATTCAGCGCCAATGACGTGTCAGGATTAGATATTTATGTGGACGGGGCGGATGAAATCAATCCACAAAAAATGATGATTAAAGGTGGCGGGGCGGCACTGACTCGCGAGAAAATCGTGGCAGCCTTGGCGAAGAAATTTATTTGTATCGTGGATGCTAGCAAACAGGTGGACGTGTTGGGCTCGACTTTCCCATTGCCGGTGGAAGTCATCCCGATGGCGCGTTCGCAAGTGAGTAGAAAATTAGTCGCTTTGGGTGGTATGCCTGAATATCGCGAAGGCGTAGTGACAGATAACGGCAATGTGATTTTAGACGTGCACAATTTCGCCATTTTAAATCCGGTGGAAATGGAAAAAGAATTAAATAACATTGCGGGCGTAGTAACCAACGGTATTTTCGCTTTACGTGCCGCAGATGTAGTCATTGTCGGCACGCCGGAAGGGGCAAAAATTATCGAATGATGTGGAAGGCGTATTGGACCGTCATGCGATGTGAAGAGTTTTAAAATAAGAAATAAGGATGCAACTATGACAAACAAAGTTTCACTCGACAAATCTAAAATTAAATTCGTACTGCTGGAAGGCGTGCATCAAAGTGCGCTGGATACGCTCCACGAGGCGGGTTATACAAATATCGATTATTACAAAAAAGCGCTGGATGGTGACGAATTAAAAGCGGCGATTAAAGATGCGCATTTTATCGGTTTGCGTTCGCGTACCCATTTGACCGCTGAAATGATCGACGCCGCACCAAAATTAATTGCCGTAGGCTGTTTTTGTATCGGTACCAATCAAGTCGATTTAAACGCGGCGAAAGCGCGCGGTATTCCGGTGTTTAACGCGCCGTTCTCCAACACGCGCTCTGTGGCGGAATTGGTATTAGGGGAAATTTTATTGCTTATGCGCAACGTGCCAAAGGCCAATGCGGAAGTACATCGTGGCGTATGGAATAAATCTGCCGTGGGCGCTCATGAAGTGCGCGGTAAAAAATTAGGTATTGTGGGTTACGGGCATATTGGCTCGCAATTAAGTATCATTGCCGAATCTTTAGGTATGGACGTGCATTTCTACGATATCGAAAACAAATTGCCACTTGGTAATGCCAAGCAAGTGCGCAATCTGGAAGAATTGCTTGGTTCTTGCGATGTGATTTCCTTGCACGTGCCCGAATTACCTTCGACCCGCAATTTAATGAGCGCCGAACGTATCGCGCAATTAAAACAAGGTGCCATTTTAATTAACGCGGCGCGCGGTAGCGTCGTGGATATCGACGCTTTGGCGCAGGCCTTAAAAAACGGCAAGGTGCATGGCGCGGCAATCGACGTATTCCCGGTCGAACCGGCTTCGATCAATGAAGAGTTTGTTTCGCCGTTACGCGAATTCGATAATGTCATTTTAACGCCACATATCGGCGGTTCCACGGCGGAAGCGCAAGAAAATATCGGTTTTGAAGTGGCGGGCAAATTCGTTAAATATTCCGACAACGGCTCGACCCTTTCTTCAGTAAACTTCCCGGAAGTATCCTTGCCGGAACACGAAGGCACTAAACGTTTATTGCACATTCACGAAAATCGTCCGGGTATTTTGAACAAACTCAACCAAGTTTTCGTTCAAGCCAATGTCAATATCGCGGCACAATATTTACAAACCGATCCGAAAATCGGCTATGTGGTGGTGGATGTGGAAACCGAAGATTCCGCACCGCTATTGGCTAAGTTACGCGAAATCGACGGCACCATTCGTGCACGTGTGTTGTATTAGCCGAGCCATGAAATCGGAAGCTTAAAACAGCACCGCATTGACCCCTTGTCAGACAAGGCTCCAATGCGGTGCTATTTAATTAAAGCAGTTATAATTTTCCATAAAAAGACCTGTCTCCCGCATATTTTATTATGCGGGAGACAGATTCTTTATGATAAAGACCGGTTTAATTTCCGCTACGCTTCTTTTGGAAAAACAACAGTAAGTAAAAATTTGAAATTTTCTAATGCATATAATGCGTGCGGATGGTTTGCCGGTAATACAATACTTTCGCCGGCAGAAACAATATAGTCTTTATCATCAATGGTAATTTTGGCTCGCCCCTCTAAAAGTGTGACAAGTGCGTCACCTCGTGATTTGTGAGCGCTTATTTCTTCGTCTTTAGGTAGGCAAAACAGGGTTAAACCAACACCTTGATTTTGTCCGAGGGTTTTGCTGATGACTTGCCCATCTTGGTAGGAAATTTGATCAACCAATTTTAATACGGTGGCTTTTTCAATATTTTTTAACATATTTTACTCCTTAGTTGATAATCATTATCTTCTTTATTCTACGTCGATTAAATCTGTAATGCATCCGATTTTATCAACAAACCACTTTATTTTTCGTTATAATGCTGCTCCAGAATTAAATGGTAATAGGATAAGCTATGACGGGAGCGCAATTATTAATTGAATGTATTAAGGCACATAATGTAAACACAATTTTCGGCTATCCCGGCGGTGCAATTATGCCGACCTACGATGCGCTTTACGATTCCGGCTTAGACCATTTACTGTGTCGCAACGAACAAGGCGCTGCCATGGCGGCCATTGGTTATGCGCGTTCCAGTGGTAAAGTGGGCGTGTGTATCGCCACTTCCGGCCCTGGCGCGACGAATCTGATTACAGGCTTGGGCGATGCGATGATGGACTCCGTTCCTGTGGTGGCAATCACAGGGCAAGTCGCCGCGCCGTTAATCGGTACTGATGCCTTTCAAGAAGCAGACGTGCTAGGTTTATCCCTTGCTTGCACCAAACACAGTTTTATCGTTCAAAGTGCGGACGAATTGGCGGACGTTTTTGCGCAAGCTTTTGAAATCGCACAAAGCGGTCGCCCCGGCCCGGTATTAATTGACATACCGCGTAATATTCAAGTAGGCGACGTGCCGGCACATGTGAAAGCTTATGTAAAAACCCCGGCAAAACCGACCGCACTTTCAGTTGAAAATCTCGCGCAAGCCAATGAATTATTAAAAAACGCAAAAAAACCTGTGCTTTATGTGGGCGGCGGTGTAGGAATGGCAAAAGCAATGCTTGCGTTGCGTGAGTTTTTAGCGCAAACCCGTATGCCTTCCGTTTCAACCCTAAAAGGCTTGGGCGCGATTGATCCAAGTGATGATGTGTATATGGGGATGATTGGCATGCACGGCACGAAAGCCGCAAACTTCGCCGTGCAAGAATGTGATCTATTGCTTGTTTGTGGTGCGCGTTTTGACGATCGCGTAACCGGTAAACTGGACACCTTCGCCCCGCACGCCAAAGTGATTCATTGTGATATTGATGCGGCAGAAATCCACAAACTTCGCAAAGCCGAGGTGGCATTACAAGGCGATCTCATTCAAGCATTAAACGCACTCAAACAACCTTTAGATATTGAACCTTGGCGTGCGCACGTTCGCGCTCTGAAAAGCAAATTAGATTTTACTTATGTGGAAAATGCCGGCAATCGACCGATTGATCCTTGGGCATTGCTTAATACGCTTTCCAACCGCAAACCACAAAATGCGGTGATTTGTACCGATGTGGGGCAGCACCAAATGTGGTCAGCGCAACATATGCAGCATTTCCACCCTGAAAATTACATCACGTCTGCAGGCTTCGGCACCATGGGTTTTGGGCTTCCGGCTGCCGTGGGCGCGAAAAAAGCGCGTCCGCAAGATGATGTAATTCTCGTCACCGGCGACGGTTCTTTTATGATGAATGTACAAGAACTCGGTTCAATTAAACGCGGCAAGCTGCCGGTAAAAATCGTATTGCTTGATAACCAACGCTTAGGCATGGTGCGCCAATGGCAGGATTTATTCTGGAACAAACGTCGCAGCGAAACCATTTTAGATGACAATCCGGATTTCGTGATGCTCGCCAACGCTTTTGGCATTCCGGCAGAACGTATTGAATCTGCCGATGAAGTGGATGGCGCGCTCACCCGATTGCTGGAAAGCGACAGCGCCTATTTATTGCAAGTATGCATTCCGCCTGATGAATGTGTCTGGCCGCTCGTGCCACCGGGCGCGTGCAATGCCGATATGGTGGAGGAGATGAACGCATGAATTCATATCAAATTGAAGTCGTCGCTCAGCACCGCATTGAAGTGCTGGAACGCATTCTCCGCGTCGTGCGCCATCGCGGTTTTATCGTGACAAAAATGGTAATGGAACTGATTGATGGCAAAGTGCGGTTAAAATTCACCGTAAAATCCGACCGCACTTTGGATTTGTTGGTGAATCAGTTGGTGAAATTGCCGGATGTGGTAACCATTAATTAAGAGGAAAATATTATGTCTAAAATTTTGAAAGCTACATTTGTTACATCTTTATTAGCTTTATCAGCAAATGCGTTTGCTAGTGATAGCTATGCATTGGTTGTTTATAGTCCAAGCGTAAATTACATGAACACATTGGTTCAAAGAAATAATCAAGAGCAGTGTTTAGAAACTAAAGCTGAATTTGAAAAAGAATTCACTAATGAAGCTACTGATAGCTCGGGTAAAACAAGGTTTTTCTTTAAATGTATTAACGTTAAAAACGGTGCAATTTAGTAAATTCTCCGTAAGTTCTTCTGCCAAATCTCCCCTACCCCTCTTTGCTAAAGAGGGGATTGGATCGAGACAAGATTTGATATTAGTGATTTTATTTAACATCACTAAAAGGTGAGTTAGATAACAATTCTCTATTTACTAAAGAATCTCCCTCTTTAGCAAAGAGGGGTAGGGGAGATTTGGCAGTCTCAATTAACGAAGAAATTCATATACACCTTAACGAAAACTTACTCGGAGAATTTATTTATGCCAAAACTTCGTTCAGCGACCAGTACACAAGGTCGCAATATGGCGGGTGCGCGTGCACTATGGCGTGCTACGGGAATGAAAGAAAATGACTTCGGAAAACCCATTATTGCGGTGGTGAACTCCTTCACCCAATTTGTGCCGGGGCACGTTCACTTAAAAGATATGGGGCAGCTCGTCGCCAAAGAAATTGAAAAAGCCGGCGGTGTGGCGAAAGAATTTAATACCATCGCGGTGGACGACGGTATCGCGATGGGACACGGCGGGATGTTGTATTCTCTGCCTTCACGCGACTTGATTGCGGACTCGGTGGAATACATGGTGAACGCCCACTGCGCGGACGCGATGGTGTGTATTTCCAACTGTGACAAAATTACTCCGGGAATGCTAATGGCGGCAATGCGTTTGAATATTCCGACGATTTTCGTTTCAGGTGGTCCGATGGAAGCGGGTAAAACTAAACTTTCCGATCAATTAATTCGCTTAGACTTGGTTGATGCCATGATCGAAGCGGCAGATCCGAACGTGAGTGACGACCGCATCGACGCCATTGAAAAATCCGCTTGCCCGACTTGTGGATCTTGCTCGGGTATGTTCACGGCGAATTCTATGAACTGCTTAACGGAAGCCTTAGGTTTAAGTTTGCCGGGCAATGGCTCAATGCTTGCCACCCATGCAGACCGCAAAGAATTGTTCTTAAAAGCGGGTCGTCAAATCGTTGAGCTTTGCAAACGCTATTACGAACAAGACGACGAAAGCGTGCTGCCGCGTTCTATTGGCACCTTTGATGCCTTTGAAAACGCTATGAGCTTAGACATCGCCATGGGCGGTTCAAGCAACACCGTGTTGCACTTACTCGCCGCTGCGCAAGAAGCGGGCGTAGATTTCAAAATGGCGGATATTGACCGCTTATCGCGCGTCGTACCTTGCTTAAGTAAAATTGCGCCGAACACCAACAAATACCATATGGAAGATGTTCACCGCGCTGGTGGAATTATGGGGTTGTTGGGCGAATTGGATCGCGCGGGGTTAATTCACAAAAACACCCACACCGTGTTGGGCTTAACCATGGGCGAACAGCTTGACCAATACGACATCATCCGCAACCAAGACGAAGAGTTACACAAATTTTTCCGCGCCGGCCCTGCAGGTATTCGTACCACGCAAGCATTTTCACAAGATTGCCGTTGGGACAGCGTGGATAACGACCGCGTAAACGGCTGTATTCGCAATAAAGAAAATGCCATTTCACAAGAAGGCGGCTTGGCGGTGTTATTCGGTAATATCGCGGAAGATGGCTGTATTGTAAAAACTGCGGGCGTAGATGAATCCATCTGGAAATTCACCGGTAAAGCCATCGTCTTTGAAAGCCAAGAAGATGCGGTAGCCGGTATTTTAGGCGGCAAAGTGAAAGAAGGTCACGTGGTGATTATTCGCTATGAAGGCCCGAAAGGCGGCCCGGGTATGCAAGAAATGCTCTACCCGACCAGCTATTTAAAATCCATGGGCTTAGGCAAAAAATGTGCCCTCTTAACGGACGGACGTTTCTCCGGCGGTACATCGGGCTTGTCTATCGGCCACGCCTCACCGGAAGCGGCTTCCGGCGGCGCCATTGGCTTGGTGCGTGATGGCGATATTATCAACATCGACATTCCAAACCGTGCGATCAACCTTGCTATCAGCGATGAAGAACTTGCCGCACGCCGTGCCGAGCAAGATCAAAAAGGCTGGCAGCCTGCCAACCGCCAACGTGAAGTGTCTTTTGCATTGAAAGTATTTGGACATTTTGCGACCTCAGCGGATAAAGGCGCAGTGCGTGATAAAACGTTGTTAAAATAATGAAACCATTCCCCTCTTTAGCAAAGAAGGGTTAGGGGAGATTTGGCAGAATTTACTCCAACCTCATCAGTGGATTTAATCTCGTCAAAATCTCCCCCCCAGCCCCCTCTTTACAAAAGAGGGGGAGTATCAATTCAAAAAAATTAAGATTATGAAAACCCTACTCACCAACCCACAACCCACCCAAAACGACTACATCAACGCTATCGTGAAACTTGGCGGGCGCGTTTATGAAGCCGCACAGGTCACGCCATTGCAAAAAATGGGCAAACTTTCCGAACGCTTACACAACAACGTTTGGATCAAACGTGAAGATCGCCAGCCGGTAAACAGCTTTAAGCTACGTGGCGCATACGCCATGATTTCCAGCCTTTCGCCGGAGCAAAAAGCCGCCGGCGTGATTGCGGCATCGGCAGGTAACCATGCGCAAGGCGTGGCGTTATCGGCTAAACAACTTGGCTTGAAAGCGCTCATCGTGATGCCACAAAACACACCGAGTATTAAAGTGGATGCGGTGCGCGGTTTTGGCGGTGAAGTATTGTTGCACGGCGCAAATTTCGATGAAGCCAAAGCGAAAGCGGTGGAGCTTTCTAAATCCAAAAATATGACCTTTATTCCACCTTTCGATCATCCGTTAGTAATTGCCGGACAAGGCACGCTTGCCATGGAAATGTTGCAGCAGGTAGCGGATTTGGATTATGTGTTCGTACAAGTGGGCGGTGGTGGCTTGGCCGCAGGCGTGGCAATTTTACTGAAACAGTTTATGCCGGAAATCAAAGTCATCGGCGTGGAATCGAAAGATTCTGCGTGTTTAAAAGCGGCGCTCGACAAAGGCGAACCGACGGATTTGGCGCACGTGGGCTTATTTGCCGACGGTGTGGCGGTGAAACGCATCGGTGATGAAACATTCCGTTTATGCCAACGCTATCTTGACGATATGGTGTTGGTGGACAGCGACGAAGTGTGCGCGGCCATGAAAGATTTGTTTGAGAATGTGCGCGCAATAGCCGAGCCGTCCGGCGCGTTAGGTTTGGCAGGCTTGAAGAAGTATGTAAAACAGCACCGCATTGAAGGCAAGAATATGGCGGCGATTTTGTCCGGTGCGAATCTGAATTTCCATACGCTTCGTTATGTGTCCGAACGTTGTGAAATCGGAGAAAATCGCGAAGCCTTGCTTGCCGTTGCTATGCCGGAACAACCGGGTAGCTTCTTAAAATTCGTACAAGTGTTGGGTAATCGTGCGGTGACAGAATTCAGTTACCGCTATGCGGATGATAAACGCGCTTGCGTGTTTGTCGGTGTGCGTACCGCAAATGAACAAGAAAAAGCCGACATCATCGCCGAACTGACGCAAAATGGCTTTGATGTGGAAGATATGTCCGACGACGATATCGCCAAAACTCATGTGCGTTATTTAATGGGCGGACGGGTGGCTGGGCATCACGAGCATTTATACACTTTCGAGTTCCCGGAACAAAAAGGCGCATTGTTGAAATTCTTAGAAACTTTGCAAAATCGCTGGAATATCTCGCTGTTCCATTACCGTGCTCACGGGGCGGATTACGGCAATATTCTTGCCGGTTTTCAATTGGAAGATAAGGAACGGGCCGAGTTTGAACAAACTTTGGCGAGATTAGATTATGCGTTTGAAGATGTGACGGAAAGTAAGTCTTACCGTTATTTCTTATGTTAAAACGCCCCCGAAAATACAATTCACATTTTTCAGACGACTTATTATTGGCCCTTCTTCACCCAGTATTTGAAGGGGGGCGTGTCCACTTCACTTTGCAATAAAGTGTGTTCCATAAATTGACAGAAACTCGGAATGTCGCGTGTGGTGGCGGGATCATCGGCGATAACCAACAATACCTCACCATCGTTTAAGTGGCGAATATTTTTACGTACCAACATTATCGGTTCGGGGCAGCGTAGCCCCAAAGTATCAAGGGTTTGAGTAATCGAAATTTCAGACATCTTCTTTTGGGTTTAAAAAAGTAACGGCGTATCATATCGCACTTACGGTAAAATTTCGACAAATCCCCGTTATCGATGATAGACTAACGCCATAGAAATTACCCTGAAAAATGAAATGACGGAGTATCTTGTTCCCCAAATTGCGGTCGTTTTTGAAGAAGAAATTAAAAAAAGCCGCTTTATTACTTATTTACAGCGAACGGAAGGATTAGATGTTGCTAAAGCCTTTTGGGCGCAAATTAAACAAGCGCATCCGAACGCGCGTCATCATTGTTGGGCGGCGGTGGCGGGCAAACCGACAGATTCACAACAACTGGGCTTTTCCGACGACGGAGAACCGGCCGGAACGGCGGGAAAGCCGATGTTAAGTGCGTTACAAGGCAGTCAAATCGGCGAAATCAGTGCGGTAACGGTTCGTTACTACGGTGGGATTCTGTTAGGTACAGGCGGCTTGGTTCGTGCTTACGGTAATGGTGTCCAACAAGCGCTAAAATTATTGAAAACCGAAACCAAAGTGGAACGTGCACCTTTTCGTTTGGATTGTGATTACGATCAATTAAACTTGGTACGGTTGTTGTGTGAGAAATATCAAATCGAAATATTAGAACAAGATTTTCAGCTACGAGTTCATTTAATACTAGGTCTTAGCGAAAATATAATCGTACCGTTTTCCACCGAATTAAGCGAAAGATCTGCCGGAAAATTGGTGATTCAACCCTTATTAATAGACGAATAATTGTGCATATTTTATCCATAATCCGAATTATCGGGATTCTTGTGATGTGTTTTTCTGGCACCATGTTGATTCCGGCGTTTGTCGCTTTAATTTATGACGATGGCGGGGGAAAAGCTTTTATGCAAGCCTTCTCTTTAAGCTTGGCGGCAGGTGCATTGTTATGGTGGCTGTGTCATCATCACAAACAAGAATTACGTTCGCGTGACGGTTTTTTGATTGTGGTCGCGTTTTGGTTCGTGTTAGGCGGTTTGGCGACGTTGCCGCTACTTTTATTTGATGCCCCGCATTTAACGCTTGCATCAGCTGTGTTTGAAGCCTTTTCCGGCTTAACCACCACAGGTGCAACGGTGATGACGGGGTTGGATCATTTACCAAAAGCGATCTTATTTTATCGCCAGTTGTTACAATGGCTCGGCGGGATGGGGATTATCGTACTTGCTATTGCCATTATTCCATTATTAGGCATTGGCGGCATGCAACTTTATCGTGCGGAAATGTCCGGCCCGATGAAGGAACAAAAAATCAGACCGCGTATTGCGGAAACGGCGAAAGTGTTGTGGGTGATTTACCTTTCCCTCACCCTTTCTTGCGCGCTGGCGTATTGGGCGGCAGGCATGGATCCTTTCGATGCGCTGACACACAGTTTTTCTACCGTGTCCATTGGTGGTTTTTCTACTCACGACGCCAGTATGGGGTATTTTAATAGTCCGCTGATTAACGGCATCACTGTGCTGTTTTTGCTGATTTCTGCCTGCAACTTCGGCTTGCACTTCCGGGCTTTTTCAACACTTGGGCGTGAAAATTTCTTTAAAATTTATTTGCGCGATCCTGAATTTCGCTTCTTTATAAGTATTCAAGTGATTTTGGTTGTGGTTTGTACTTTAGTAATGTGGAGCCACCATTATTTTGCCTCCTCTTGGCAGGATTTCGAACAAGTGTTGTTCCAAGCCGTATCCATTTCAACAACAACAGGCTACACCACCTCAGATTTCGCTGACTGGCCGTCCTTTGTTCCTGTGTTGCTAATTACTGCATCCTTTATGGGCGGTTGCGCCGGTTCGGTTGGCGGCGGTTTGCGTGTTGCGCGCGTGCTAGTGCTTTATTTGCAAGGCAAGCGCGAACTCAAACGAGTCGTTCACCCGAATTTGGTTTATCCGATTAAATGGGGTAAAAACGTATTAGACGAACGCGTTATTGGCGGTATCTGGGCGTTCTTCTCCGCTTATTTGCTGGTTTTCTTAATTTGCTTACTTGGCGTGATCGCATGCGGTGTCGAGCCGTTTAACGCTTTCAATGCGGTGCTCGCAAGCCTTAACAATTTAGGGCCGGCATTAGGTTCGGTCAGCAGTAATATGACAACGATTCCTGATAGCGCAAAATGGATCTTAACCGTCGCGATGGTTTGCGGCCGTTTAGAAATTTTCACGCTTTTAGCTTTATTTACCCCTGCATTTTGGAAAGCCTAATGAAAACTTTAATTTTGTATTCAAGCCATGACGGCCAGACGAAAAAAATTTCCGAATTTTTAGTAATGCATTTAAACGGCAAAGTAACGATCGATACATTACGCGAAGACTATGATATTGAAGTCTTTGACTGCGTGATTATTGGCGCCTCTATTCGTTACGGCCATTTCAATAAAATTCTTTATCGCTTTGTCAAACAGCACCGCATTCAACTGGAACAAAAAAGCGCATTTTTTTTCGGCGTGAATTTAACTGCGCGTAAAGAAGGTAAGGATAATCCGGAAACGAATGTATATGTCCGTAAATTCTTGCAACGTACAGATTGGAAACCGGCGTTAGCAGCGGTGTTTGCCGGCGCGTTGTTGTATCCACGCTATAAATGGTTTGATCGGATGATGATTCGATTCATTATGAAAATCACCGGTGGGGAGACGGATTCGACTAAAGAGATTGAATATACGGATTGGAAAAAAGTGGAGCAATTTGCGCATCGTATTAATGAGTTGAATAATTAAGCATTTTTCAGTGAAATTTTGACCGATTTACTGGTGTTTTAAGAAAAAAGTAAGTTTTTTTCAATTTTTTTGAAAAAAGTGCTTGCGCGAGGTTTGAAAATTCCTATAATACGCGGCACACAACGACGCATGGTTGTGAAATAGTCA
>NZ_DBHLAM010000040.1:0-3894 GCF_057314195.1 Rodentibacter sp.
AAAATCTTTCGTTGTTGCTATTGAACGTAAGGTAAAACACCCGTTATACGGTAAGTTTATCCGTCGTACAACCAAATTACATGTACACGATGAGAATAATGAAGCCAAAGTTGGTGATATCGTAGAGATCCGCGAATGTCGCCCTCTGTCGAAAACCAAATCTTGGACTTTAGTTCGCGTTGTTGAAAAAGCGGTTATCGCTTAATTAACGATGTAAAAAATAAAAAGCCAATGGTTTATGCCGTTGGCTTTTTTTGTATCTATTCATCAGCACCGCATTGAAATCCTCTAGGTTACATTGAACTACCGTTTTGGCACCGCATTGAAAGCTATACTTGTCTTATCAAAATAAAAATCCCTTAGCCGTTAAGCCAAGGGATTGATTAAAAGAAAAAGGTGAGAATTACCAACCTTTTACTACGCCGTCTTTAAAGTATTTTTTGGCTTCATCGTACACTTGTTCGGTTTGGTAAGATTTCACAAAATCTTGTACCGCTTTGCTGTCTTTATTATCGGTACGCGCAACAATAATATTGACATAAGGGGAATCTTTATCTTCCACAAACACGCCGTTATCTTGCGCATTTAAACCCACTTGACCAGCATAAGTATTATTCACTACGGCTAAATCAACATCATCTAATGCACGTGCAGCAACGGAAGTGTCCACTTCGGTGATATTTAAATTTTTCGGATTTTCAACAATGTCTAATACGGTTGAAAGTAGGTTGCTCGCATCTTTTAATTTAATCAAGCCTTGTTTTTCAAGAAGAATTAATGCACGGCCACGGTTTGTCGGATCGTTTGGAACAACGACTTTTGCGCCGTCTTGTAATTCGCTGACATTTTTAATTTTTTTAGAATAGCCGGCTAACGGGTACACGAAAGTGTTACCTACAATCACCAAGTTGGTTAAGTTTTTCGCTTTTGTATCTTCATCTAAGTAAGGCTTGTGTTGCATTGCGTTGGCATCTAAATCTCCTTTAGAAACTGCTTCATTTGGTAATGCGTAGTCGTTGAATTCAACGAATTGAACGTCTAAGCCGTATTTTTCTTTTGCGACTTTCGCTGCGATTTCAGCCACTTGGTGTTCTGGACCGGACATTACGCCCACTTTGATTTTAAGTGGTGTGGCGGCTGCCGCTTCAGGTTTTTTGTCTTCTTTACAGCCGGTTAAAATAAGGGCTGATGCGATCGCTGTCACAGTAAATAGGTGTTTTAATTTCATAGGTTTTCCTTTCTGTTAGTTAAGTTGTGTTTGAATTAACGATGATCCACTTTTTTCGCAAGTGTATCGCCGAGTTTTTGGCTAATCATCACGAATAGCACAATAATAATGGTTGCCACCCAAGTGACATAAGGCATATTGCGGTATACGCCATAGTTAATAGCAAGACTACCTAAACCGCCACCACCTTGTGTGCCCGCCATCGCGGAGTAGCCGACTAAGGTCACGAGCGTGAGAGTAATGCCGTTAATGAGCGTTGGTAAGGCTTCCGGCAAATAGAATTTCCGTACGATTTGCCATTTTGTTGCGCCCATAGCTTGTGCAGCTTCGGTTAAACCGTTTGGAATTTCCATTAGTGCATTAGCGGTTAAACGCGCCACAAAAGGCATTGCACAAATGCTTAATGGAATAATCGCCGCCGTGGTTCCGAGCACGGTTCCCACGATAAAACGTGTTACAGGTAATAAAATTAATAACAAAATAATGAACGGAATTGAACGCCCAATATTAATAATTGTGTTCAAGACAAAGTGTGTGCGGTTGTTTTGCAGAATTTCATTTTTGCCGGTTAAGAATGTCCATACGCCTACAGGTAAGCCCACGATCACCGCAAGTAAGGTGGAGGCAAAACTAATATAAACGGTTTCATATGTTGCTGTTGCCACCACACTCCACATTTGAGGTGTTAATTGCTGGCTAAATGTTGCCCAGAAATCATTGAACATAACCGAGCACCTCCACGCGCACATTGTTTTCCATTAAATAAACTTTGGCTTGTGTAATTGCGTCTTCACCGCCTTCCACTTCTGCAATGGTGTAACCGAATTTCACTCCGCCGGCATAATCAATTTGTGATGTCAGAATACTAAGTTCTACGCCAAATTTTTTTGAGGCTTGAGAAAGCAATGGCGCATCCACAGAACGGCCGGTAAATTCAAATTTGATAATAGGATAAGCTTTGCTGTGTTTTGGCGTATCGGTCAGATTTTCTAAATATTCATCCGGTAAGCTGATATGGAAAGTGGAACGAATAAATTCTTGCGCAAGCTCGGTTTTTGGATTGGAGAAAATTTCGCCAACTGTACCTTGTTCTACTAAGCGGCCTTGGTCGATCACCGCCACTTGATCACAAATTTGTTTTACTACTTCCATTTCATGGGTGATGAGCAAGATCGTGATGCCCAAAGTGCGGTTAATTTCTTTCAATAATTTTAAGATCGATTGTGTCGTCGCCGGATCAAGCGCACTGGTCGCCTCATCGCATAATAAGACTTTTGGATCGCTGGCTAAAGCGCGGGCGATAGCTACACGTTGTTTTTGCCCGCCGGAAAGATTGGTCGGATAGATATCTTGTTTATCTCTCAAGCCGACAAGGGATAAAAGTGCGGTCGTTTTTTCCTGAATTTTTGTTTTTGGCATCCCTTCTAATTCTAACGGTAGTGCAACATTTTCAAATACTGTGCGCGAGCTTAGTAAATTGAAATGTTGAAAGATCATGCCGATTTGACGGCGAGCTTTCACTAATTCGCCTTCGGAAAGTTGGGTCAAATCGACACCGTCAACGACTACGCTGCCGAAAGAAGGTTTTTCTAATAAATTTACACAACGGATTAAAGTACTTTTCCCTGCACCGGAGGCACCTATCACACCGCAAATTTGTCCCTTGGGTATAGACATCGATACATTGTCGAGTGCGGTCAATTTTTTATCCGGGAGCGTAAAGATTTTTGTAATATTGCTTAGCTTAATCATATAAGCCCTATTCTTGGTTAAAGTTTAAATAGCCTTTGTATTCTAGAGGTCTAGACTGCCGTGTCAACCGTTATTGTTCATCTTTTTAGATTGATCCGTTATGACTTATTATTGCCAATTAAAAGGATAATAGAGATAATTTCACACGTTATAAAACAAATTGAGAAATAATAAAATGAACAAGGCCATATTTTTAGATCGTGACGGAACAATAAATATTGATCATGGATACGTTCATCAAATTGATGATTTTGAGTTTATTAAAGGTAGCATTAATGCATTAAAAAAATTAAAAGAAATGGGGTATTTACTCGTCTTGGTAACAAATCAATCCGGCATTGCCCGAGGTTATTTTACGGAAGCGCAATTTTTACAGCTAACCGAATGGATGGATTGGTCATTGGCCGAACAAGGTGTTGATTTTGATGGAATTTATTATTGCCCCCATCATCCCGACGGAAAAGGAGAATTTAAAGAAGATTGCCCGTGTCGGAAGCCGAAACCAGGTATGTTGCTAGATGCCATGAAAGCCTTAAATATTGATCCGCAGCAATCAGTTATGGTTGGCGATAAAATAGAGGACATTAAAGCTGGGATTAATGCGAAAGTGAAGATAAATGTATTAGTAAGAACAGGAAAACCGGTAACAAAAGAGGGGGAACGGTTAGCCAATGCGGTGCTGGATTCGATAGTCGATTTACCTGATGTGATAAAAGCTTTAGTGCGCAATAGTGATTGTGCATTCTTTAACCAATGAGATGAAAGAATCGCCAAATAATAAAAAAATCAAATTTTTTTGTAAAAAGTGCTTGCGCGAGGTTAGAAAATTCCTATAATACGCGGCACACAACGACGCACAGTTGTGAAATAGTCAAATTTACACGTGCGTCGTTGTTTTTTGCTCTTTAACAACG
>NZ_DBHLAM010000041.1:0-22114 GCF_057314195.1 Rodentibacter sp.
GAGAGCCGTCTTGTGCAATTTTACCTTTACGCAATAAGACAATACGATCAGACATGGTGATTGCTTCTTCTTGGTCGTGGGTCACGAAAATAAAGGTAATGCCTAATTGGCGTTGTAATTGCTTTAATTCATATTGCATTTGTTTGCGTAATTTATAATCCAGCGCAGACAAGGATTCATCAAGTAATAATACTTTCGGTTTATTTACTACCGCACGGGCGATAGCGATACGTTGTTGCTGACCGCCGGAAAGTTGGGTCGGTTTACGATCCGCCATTTCTTCCAGTTGCACCATACGCAAGGCTTCCAGTACGCGTGGTTTAATTTCCGCCTCCGGCACTTTTTGCATACGCAAACCGAATGCCACGTTTTCAAAAATAGTCATGTGCGGAAACAGCGCGTAACTTTGGAATACGGTGTTTACGTGGCGTTTTTCCGCCGGAACATTGGTAATGTCTTCACCGTCCAAAATAATATTGCCTGAATCCAATTCTTCCAAACCGGCTAATAAGCGTAAAACTGTCGTTTTACCGCAGCCGGACGGACCGAGAATGGTGACGAATTCACCGTTATTAATGGTTAAATTGAAATCGCTAATAATGGTGTTGGAACCGTAAGATTTTTTGATTGAACGAAGCTCGATAATCGGCTTGTTTTGAACCGGATTTTCCACTAGCTTTGGTTTTCTCCCTAATTTCACCAATAATTTTGGTACTGAGTAGAAACAGGAACCTGCCGGATAGCAGGCGCGACTAAAAAGAAGACGCTATGATATAGTGAAATATCAATAATGAAAAGGATTTCATGCCTTAAAAAGGCAAAAAACTTACCCGTTAAAAAATGCCTCAAAAGACATCATACTTTTTGTTTTTATGCCTTAATTTTCAGTTAATTAGCGAATGTTTGCTATATATCAAGAATCCTATTGGGGATTATCTTTAAACTAAAAACGATAATTTATAAAAGGTTACCAAAATGGAAACAAATGATTATAAAAAAAATTTATTAACGCGCTTTTTGCACTATGTTTCTTTCGATACGCAGTCCAAACCAAGCGCAAAACATTCGCCAAGTTCTGTCGGACAAATGAAATTGGCACAAAATTTACAAAAAGAATTGACGGAATTGGGCTTACAAAACGTGCAAGTGAGCAAACACGCCGTTGTGACCGCTTATTTGCCGGCAAATTGTGCCGAACTTTCTCATACTATCGGCCTAATTGCTCATTTGGATACTTCGCCGGAATGTAGCGGTAAAAACGTGCGGCCGGAAGTCATTGAAAATTATCGTGGCGGCGATATTGCGTTGGGGAGCGGCGAGGAGTTTATTAGTCCGGCATATTACCCGTTTATGCATCAATTAATCGGTAAAACTTTAATCGTCACCGACGGCAACACGCTATTGGGCGCGGATAACAAAGCGGGAATAGCCGAAATTATGACCGCATTGGAAGTGCTTCAACAAGGCGGTTTGCCACATTGTAATTTATGTGTCGCTTTTACGCCGGACGAAGAAATCGGACTCGGCATGCAATATTTTCCGTTGGAGGATTTTCCGTGTGATTGGGCTTATACACTTGACGGCGGCGAAGTGGGCGAGTTGGAATATGAAAACTTTAATGCCGCAACGGCAAAAATTCATATTGTCGGTAGAAACATTCATACCGGTTACGCCAAAGGAAAAATGGTGAATGCGTTGGCGTTGGCATGCGATTTCCACCAAGGTTTTTCTAAACAAGATGTGCCGGAAAAAACGAGCGGCAGAGAGGGCTTTTTTCACTTGAATCACCTTGCAGGCGATGTTGAAAAGGCCGAATTGCATTATTTAATTCGTGATTTTAACGCCGAATCTTTTGTGCGCCGTAAACAATTTGTGCAGGATTGGACTGCAAAATTTAATGCGGAAAAAGGCTTGAAACAACTGATAGAATGTGTTGTTCAAGACAGTTATAGAAATATGTATGAGGCGGTGAAAAAAGTTCCGCAAGCAATTTCCATTGCTGAAAAAGCGATGGCAATATGCGGTGTGAAGGTTATTCACAAAGCCATCCGCGGTGGCACGGACGGTGCTTTTTTATCGGCAAACGGGTTGGCTTGTCCGAACATTTTTACCGGTGGCTATAATTTTCACAGCAAGCATGAATTAATCTCGCTTGAAGGAATGGAAAAAGCGGTAGAAGTGATTGTTGAAATGGTAAAACTCAAAAAATAATCAATAGTGTAAATTTTATCGAAATTATTGCGACAAAGGCGCAAAAGGATTGCCGGATTGTTCAGATGTCAAAATAGCACCGCATTGGAACAGCTTCCAATGCGGTGCTATTTTCGATAGAGAAATTCTTTTTTCGCTTGAAGTTTATGCTATGCCGATTAATTTATGCGTTTGTAAACTCAGCTGCCATTTGGGTTTATTTGGGCGTTGGTTGAGTTGTCCGAGTTGAGTAATTGTTTCCAGTAAATTCATTTTGCCGTCGATTTCGCAAGGCGAAAGGTAATAATGTTCGGCTTGAATTTTTTGTTCAATGCGTTCGCAAAACGGGAGTACATCTTCATCTGCTACGATGCGTACTTCGTCAGCGACTTCAATACAACGTGCTTCGTATTTATAAGCGTAAAGCCGTTTAGGACTGGCGGCAATGTAATCAATTTGCTTAGGAACGGGTTTTAAACCGTTGGTTTCAATTGCTAAAAAATAGCCGTCGGCCTTGAATTGCTCAAGTAAAAAATCAAGTTTCGGTACGATGGCTGGTTCACCGCCGGTGATGATAATATTTTTCGCCGAAAATGAGCGCACTTTGGCTAAAATTTGTGATGCCGACCAACGTTCGAATTGATTATAGTCCGTATCGCACCAAGGACAGGCCAGATTGCATTTGCCGAAGCGCACGAAAATGCTTGGCATACCGGTATTAAAGCCTTCCCCTTGCAGGCTTTCAAAAATTTCGACGATGCGAAAGTAGGGTTCGGAGTCGGAGAGTTTTTCCACCGTATTTACTCCGAATATTCGCAAAATGAGGTTGGGGTTTCCCATAAACGAATGGCAGAAACGGCGAGTTTTTCTTCGTATTTCAAACGATTAAAAATAAAACGTGCCATTTCTTCCGCCGTAGTACGAAAAGGAACGCCGAATGTTTTGGAGTTTAATTCTTGTAGAAGTGAAGCGATTTTACTTTCCCGTTCGCTATTTTCATCGTAAATAAAAGCGTGATCCAACGGTTCTAGCACCGCTTTTTTCACTACGGCTTTCAAATCGGCAAAATCAATTACCATGGCTTTTTTAGCACCGCATTGGTGTAATGTATCCGCAATTTCCACTTGTAGTTTATAAGTGTGGCCGTGCAAGTTCTGGCATTTGCCGTCATGACCGTCCAACAAATGTGCCATGTCAAAACTGAATTCTTTGGAAATTTTAAACATTTTCACCATCCCTTTGGGCTAAATATTCAGCTAAGCCTTTATCACGTAAAATACAACTCGGGCATTTGCCGCAACCGCCTTCTACGCCTTCGTAGCAAGTGTGTGTATGGCGACGAATATAATCTAACGCGCCGAGCTCATCGGCAAGTTGCCAAGTTTGCGCTTTGTTAAGGTGCATTAATGGGGTTTTAAGGTTGAATCGATAGTTCATTGCGAGATTAAGGGTGACATTCATGGATTTGATGAAGACGTCTCGACAATCAGGATAGCCACTAAAATCCGTTTCGCATACGCCGGTGATAATGTCGGAAATGCCTTGCCCCTTGGCGTAAATTGCAGCATACAGCAAAAATAGCGCATTGCGTCCATCGACAAAGGTGTTCGGCATATCATCGCCTTTTTTCTTGATTTCGACAGATTCGTCCATCAGCGCGTTGTGCGTGATCGCTTTGATTACAGACATATCAATCAGTGTTTGTTGCACGCCTAAGTCTTGCGCGATCCATTTCGCTTTTTCCAGTTCAATAGCGTGACGTTGGCCGTATTGAAAACTGATGGCTTCGACATTCTCTACGCCGTATTCGGTGATGGCTTGAATTAAACAGGTGGTGGAATCTTGTCCGCCGGAAAAGATCACAATCGCTTTGCGATCGCGGTTTGGATTGGAAATATGCATATTTTACCTAGTTTTTTAGTGTAGGAGGTTTGCGAACTACGAAAGGGTGGCATTGTAGTGAGAAAGCGTGGGGTTGGCAAGTCACGCATTTTTCGAAAGATGTCGTGTCGTGTTAGAATAATCGGCAAATTCATTATTTCAAGAGACAGACGATGAAGGTTCATTTTATTCAACACGAAAGCTTTGAAGCGCCGGGAGCATATTTGGAGTGGGCAATGGCGCGCGGTTATCAGGTGAGTTTTTCAAAAGTGTACGAATATCAGCCGTTACCCGATGAACACGCGATCCAAAATTTGGATCTTTTAGTGATTTTAGGTGGGCCGCAAAGTCCAAGCACCATGCAAGCCGAATGCCCGTATTTTGATAGTCAAGCGGAGCAAACGGTGCTCAAGCGGGCTATTGATGCCGGTAAAGCAGTGGTGGGCGCTTGTTTGGGCGCGCAACTTATCGGTGAAGCCTTGGGGGCTGCGTATGAACACAGTCCGGAACGGGAAATCGGTAATTTTCCGATTCGATTGAATCGGCAAGGATTGGACGACCCTTTGCTATCACATTTTGGCGAAAGCACAGTGGTTGGTCATTGGCATAACGATATGCCGGGGCTTACGTCGAACTCGCAGATTTTAGCGGCCAGTGCCGGTTGTCCGCGCCAGATTGTGAAATATTCGGCGTTGGTTTATGGCTTTCAGTGCCATCCTGAATTGACACCAGACGTAGTACGACAATTAATTGCGGCGCAAGCCAATTTAGTTGAACAAAGCCAACAGCACCGCTTTGTACAGCATCCAGACGAGATCTTGCTTTATGATTATCGCGAAATGAACGAAAAATTATGGTTATTTTTAGATCGATTGATTGAGGCTTATCGCCAAACAACGCAAAACTAAAGTCCGCGGCATTGTAAAAATTGTGTTACAATCGCTCCGCTTTTATTTATGGCAAAGGTAAAGTGTATGAAAAAACTACTATTAATTATGGCAAGTGTGTTGGTTATTTCCGCATGCGCCAATAAAGATGTCTATTTTAATGGTTCGGAAGGCTCTCATTCGGGCATGAAATTCGATAAAGATACTCGTCATTGGGGCGTAAATCGATAAATTTCCGGCAGAGGTAAACGAAAAATGAGCGGTTTTTAATAAACCGCTCATTTTGTTATAAATAACTGACAAATGCTGTTGTATTGCTTTGACGACATTCGCGTTCCGCTTTTTCTGCAGCCGTCCCGATCATCAATAGCGCCACTATTTCGTCTTGTTCGTGGCAGCCAAGAGCTCGACGTAATGCGCTGCCTTTTACCCATTTATTGGTAAGCCAAACATTGTCGAAACCTTGCGCGTTAGCGGCGAGTTGAATGCCGTAAGAAGCGCAGCCGGCAGTAATTAATTGTTCCCATTTTGGTACTTTATCCGCATCGGGAGTGATTTTTGCGATAACCGCGATCACCATTGGCGCTCGATGGGCGAGATTCTCCGCTTTTTTTAATTTATCTTCGCCGAGCTTCAGCTCCAGCACCGCATCCTTTAGCAACATTTCCAATTTGTTCAATCCTTCATGTTCTATGACTACAAAATGATAAGGCTGGAGTTTGCCGTGATCGGGAGCACGTAATGCAGCTTGGAAAATTTGTTCCAGTTGCTCTTTATTCGGTGCCGGCGCAATGAGTTTTTTATTGGAACGACGGGTGGTCAAAAGCGTTAAAGTATCCATTTCTTGCCTCGTTGAATAAGTTTGTGAAATTAAAACGCGGCAGATTATAACATAGTTTTCATGGGCGCTTTATGTTACCCTAAGCGCAATTTTTTTCATTTCAAAAAAGCTTATGAACCCAGTATTTAAAGTACTCCGATACGGTTGGAAAACCCTAAATTTTATTCGTGATTTGGTCATGAATTTATTCTTTTTAGTTTTTGTTTTATTGATGGTAACGCTTGTCGGTCTAACCGACGGCGGTAAAAAAACGGCGGTTAATTTATCTACCGATAAAGGCGCGTTGCTATTGAATTTAGATGGTTATTTGGCGGATAACCGCGACGATGCGTTGAATTGGCAACAGGCGCTAAAAGAATTGAGTGGTAATGAGCATACGCCGTTAAAGATTTCTACTTTTGATTTAGTTTATGCCATTAATTTGGCGAAAGACGATGCCGGTATTCGCGGCTTAGTATTGGATCTTAATGATTTTTCCGGTGGCGATTTGCCTGCAATGAATTATATCGGCAAAGCCATTGAAAATTTCAAAACTACCGGAAAACCGGTTATTGCCTTTGCCAATAATTATTCCCAAGGGCAGTATTTTTTAGCAAGTTTTGCCGATCAAATTTATCTGAATCCGAACGGGCAAGTCTTGATTCAAGGTTTGACGCAAGAAAATTTATACTATAAAGACCTATTGGACAAACTCGCCGTCACGCCACATATTTTCCGAGTGGGAACTTATAAGTCGGCGGTGGAACCGTTTTTACGCAACGATATGTCGCCGGAAGCGAAGGCTAACGCGAATCAATGGCTGAACGGTATGTGGCAAAGTTATTTGCAAACGGTGAGTGCGAATCGCCATGTAACGACAGATAAATTTGCACCTGACGCGAAACAATATTTAACTGAATTGAAAGCGTTGAAGGGCGATGCTACGGCATACGCATTACAACGTAAATGGGTGACGGAATTAGTCACGAATTTGGATTTAGAACAAAAACTAATCGCGCTGTTCGGTCGAAATAGCGAAGGCGAAGCGAAAATGGTGGATTTTTCTACCTATTTATCGGGTTTTGAAGATCGTCTTATGCCGTCCGATGAGGAAAATAAAATCGCTGTGGTAAATGTGGAAGGCGCGATTATCGACGGCGAAAGCCTTGACGGCGATGTGGGCGGTGACACTATTGTGCGTTTGTTGCGCAAAGCGTATGACGACGAAAAAGTGAAAGGCGTTATTTTACGCGTGAACTCGCCGGGTGGTAGCGCTTTTGCTTCGGAATTGATCCGCCAAGAAACAGCGAATTTACAAAAAGCCGGCAAACCGGTGGTCGTGTCGATGGGCGCAATGGCTGCCTCGGGCGGTTATTGGATTTCGGCGACAGCCGATTACATTATCGCCGATCCGAACACTATAACGGGGTCTATCGGTATTTTTGCCATGCTACCGACTTTTGAAAATGCGATTAATAAAATCGGCGTGAATGCCGATGGTGTAAGTACCAGTGATTTAGCGGAAATGTCCGTTTTTAGTCCGCTTTCAAAGAATATGCAGGATATTTATCAACTTGAAATTGAACACGGTTACGATAAATTTTTGACGCTCGTCGGTCGCGGACGTCAAATGTCGAAGGCAGCAGTGGATAAAATTGCACAAGGACAAGTGTGGCGCGGCACCGATGCCTTTAAACACAACCTGGCAGACGAATTGGGCGATTTTGATCGTGCCGTTGAAAAGATCGGCGAACTGATTAATGTTTATCGCGATACGGTGATTGAAAATTTCAGCGTGGAGTGGATGACGGAAGACGATGGAAGTTTGATCGGCAAGCTTTTTCATGATTTAAAGCAAAGCAGCCAATCGTTGGTTGCTACCTGGCTTGATTTACCGAAACCGATTCGACAAATCAAAGAAGGATTAAACCGGTTGAATAAATTTAATGATCCGAAGGGACAGTATTTATATTGTTTGAATTGCGGAACGGTGAGATAACGGAGAAAGCGGGCGAAAGTCCGCTTTTTTATTTTGCCTTTTCAGCGTACTGCATTGAAGTTTCGTTTGAGCACCGCATTGAAGTCGTGTTTGAGCACCGCATTGAAGTCGCGTTTGAGCACCGCATTGAAGTTGTGTTTGGGCACCGCATTGAAGTTGTGTTTGGGCACCGCATTGAAGTCTCATTTAGGCATTAGGGCGCGCCTAAGAATTGAAAAGCCTCTTTTAAAAGAGGCTTTAGGTTTGAAGTTGCGGTCGGCTCTGTCTATTTTTGGTTTTTCATATTGGCGAAAATATTCGCTAAAATTGGGCCGGAGACGTTGTGCCAGAAGCTGAATAAGGCGCTCGGTACGGCGGCAATCGGATTGAAATGTGCGGCGGCAAGGGCGGCGCCTAAGCCGGAGTTCTGCATACCCACTTCAATAGCGATAGCTTTGCTGTCGGCGGTGTTTAGTCTGAATAATTTCGCTGCTAGGAAACCGACAAAATAACCCAGGCAGTTATGCAATACGACGACGCTGAAGATTAGTAAACCGGACTCTACGATTTTATCTTTGCTTACTGCCACTACAGCCGCCAAGATTAATACGATGGAGAGTACGGATATCAGTGGGGTGATTTGGCTGACTTGCACGATGGTTTTTTTAAATAAGGCGCGCACGACTAAACCCAAGAAAATCGGGAATAACACCATTTTTAAGACGGACATAAACATAGCGGAGGCGTCGATATCAAGCCATTGGCTGGCTAACAGATAGAAAATCGCCGGGGTTAAGAGCGGGGAAAGTAACGTTGAGATGGTGGTGCAGGCGACGGATAATGCGGTGTTACCTTTGGCCAAATAAGTCATCACATTTGATGAGGTTCCGCCCGGGCAAGAACCGACCAAAATTACTCCGACAGCCAAATCAGGCGGTAAATCAAAGGCTTTGGCGAGAATAAAAGCGAGGCCGGGCATGATAATGAATTGACCGGCAACACCGATAATTACCGCTTGGGGGTGTTTTGCTACTTCGCCAAAATCATTGAAAGTGAGGGTGATTCCCATACCGAACATGACAAGGCCTAGTAAATAAGGGATGTAAGGTGCGAAAATTTTAAATTCCGCGGGAAATAAGAATGCGAGAACAGCGAAAACGATTGCCCATAAAGCAAAAGTTTTGCTAACGAATTGTGTAAATTTAAGCAAGGCTTGCATGGTTTTTCCTATGTGGTTTAAAAGAGCTGCCGATTCTAAAGAGGTTTTTCTGACAAATCAATCGTCGATATCGGCGCGCATCCAAGCGCGTTTGTCTAATAGGCTGCCAAAATGACTTTCTACCAGACGCTTGGTAACGGTGGTTTGCGGATTACTGAAGAGATCGTGTGGCGTGCCGTATTCGATCATTTTGCCTTCGTCCATTACCAGTACGTAATCCGCTATATGTTTTACCAAACCGAGATCTTGCCCGACATAAATATAAGATACGCCGAGGTGCGATTGTAAATCTAAAGTCAGATTGAGTAGTTGTACGCGTACGGAGGAATCAAGCGAATCAAGCGCATCGTCCACAATAATGATTTCCGGCTCTAAAATGAATGCACGAGCTAAAGCGACCCGTTGTTTTTGGCTGACGGAAAGATTTTTGATTTTTAGATTGGTGTAGTCGGGATAAAGTCCGACCATGGTGAGGGTTTCAAAAATTTTTTGGTTGCGCGTTTCTTCGTCCCAATCAGTCGTGAGTCGAAGCGGCGTATCCAGTGCTTCGCCGATATTCTGACGCGGATTGAATGCGGAATTTGCGTCTTGGAATACCATACGAATATGCTGGGTTCGGTAACGGGAGTTTTCGAAATTCAGCGTTTCGCCGTTAAATTTTATTTCTCCGGAGGTGGGTTTAATCATTCCGGCGATCATTTTTACCAAGGTCGATTTGCCGGAACCGTTCTTACCAATAATGGACAAGGTTTGTTTACGCTCCAGATTGAAAGTCATATTCTCCACCGCATTGAAGGTTTTTGAACCAAACCAACGCGCCGGGCCATCAAAGGTTTTACAGAGATCAATCACTTGTAACAACGACATGCTTTATTCCTTATTGTTGGGCTCGGCGGATAGCGTGAGCGGTGAAGTTGCAACGTTTTCTTTAGTGCGTCTTTCGCGTAAGTTAATCGGAAAATGGCAGGAAAATTCGTGTTGTTTAATGCGTTGACGCGCCGGTTTTTGAATGCATTGTTTTTGCGCAAACGGACAACGCGGGCCTAATCGGCAGCCCACCGGCATTTGTTCTAAAATTGGTACGGTGCCTTCTAGCGCTCCTAGTTTGCTTTTAAAGGCGAGTGCTTGGGTGAAATCCGGTACTGAATGAATTAATGCCTGAGTATAAGGGTGGTGCGGTGAGTCTAATAAAGTTTGAGTCGGCGCCGATTCCGTGTTTTGACCGCAATAGAGTACCGAAATCCCGTCGCAAAGTTCGCAGATACTGCGGATATCATTACTTGCTAATAGAATGCTGGTACCTTGGTTTTGGTTCATGCTGGCAAGCAGGCGGTAAACTTGGCGCGCAGTGATGGATTCCAACGTATTGGTTGGTTCGTCAGCAATCAATAAACGCGGTTGATTCGCCACCGCAATAGCGATCATCACTTTTTGGCCTTCGCCTTCAGTAAGTTCGTTCGGGTAGCTTGCCATAATATCTTTGTGTTCTTTTATTCCTACCCGGTGCAACAGTTCGATGGCGCGACGTTTTTTCCAGCCGAACCAATGCCACCATTTACCGCGAAATGTCCAATTTGGAATACTTTGTATCAATTGTTTACCGATTCTTCGGCTCGGGTCTAAACAGGTAAGTGGATCTTGGAAGATCATAGAAATTTCTTTGCCCACTAATTTACGTCGTTTCGCCGGTGGGAGCTTGAGTAATTCCACATCATCAAAACGAAAGCGATCGGCGGTGATAATCCAGTCTTCTTTGATGGCGTTGCCGATGACTTTGGCGATTAAACTTTTACCGGAGCCGGATTCGCCCACAAGACCCAAGATTTCGCCTTCGTTGAGGGTTAAATTTACACCGTCTACGATTTTAATGCGGCCGCTTGACGTTTTAATTTCGATATTGAGATTGCGGATGTCTAGAAGTGCCATAGTTTGTTTGTGTTATTCGTAATATTGATTAATGGCTTTGCATAACCCGTTGGTGAATATAATGCTCACTAAAATGGTGAGGATAATGGCAAAACCCGGCAGCAATACTGCCCAAGGCGCGAGATAAATCAGTTCTAAAGAATCTTTAATCATCGCCCCCCATTCAGGCATCGGACGTTGCGCCCCGAGGGAAATAAAACTTAAGGCGCTGATATCAAGAATAGCGATGACAAAGGCGCGTGAAATTTCTTGGATATAAGTCACTGTAATGTTGGGTAAAATTGTGCCGCTCAATAGTTCTCTATCAGAGATGCCATCAAGTTTTAACATTACCACGTATTCTTTTTTGAGTTCCTGTTGTATCGCACGATAAATCGCATGAATAAAATAGGGCAGAATCGCCAATAAGGTGGAGATAATCGCGTTCATCAAACTCGGTTCCATGAACGTGGAAATAATAATGGCGATTAATAAAATGGGCAGCGATAAGAAGGCATCGAAAATATGTCCGAGAAAACGCGCTTTAAAACCGTCCGACATTCCCGCCACAATGCCTAGCGCTCCGCCGATAATTGCAACTAAAAATACGACGATAAGCGAAGAACCTAGGGTATAGCGTGCGCCCATAATTAGGCGGCTTAATACGTCGCGGGCTAAATCGTCGGTGCCGAAGAAAAAGGCGATTTTTCCTTTTTCCCCCCAAGACGGTTGCATTAGTTCTTGTCCGACAAATTCCATACTATCGCTATAAGGCGCGATGAACGGAGCGAAGAGTGCGGTTAAAATGAGTAAGAAAAATAAGTAAAAGCTGAATAGAGCAACACGGTTTTTACGAAACTGTAGCCAAATTTGATAGAGAGACGTGCTTTCACGAAATTCATCTGGTTCTTTATCTTGCATACCAACCTTTCTTATTAAACGGATCAAGCATAAACATAAGCGTTTTGGCAAGAGAGTCGATGACAATAATGCAAATGCCCAACACAATTACGCCGGCGGAAATGCTGTTGTAATCTTGATTGGTCACCGCATTGATAAGCCAGCGTCCGATGCCAGGCCAGCCCAATGCGGTCTCCACCAGCATACATTGGGTGAGTACTAAAGTGAATACGCGGGTAATTTGCGGAATTAATAGCGGAAACGTATTACGAAAGACGTAACGTCGCAAAATCGTCCATTTCGACCAGCCGCGCGTAATGGCGACTTTAGTGTAATTTTGTTGCAGAATGATCTCCGCGCGTTGTTGAATAATGCGAATTATTTCCATAGTCGGCAAAATACCTAAGATTAAGGTCGGTAATGCGAGATGCTGCAACACGCTTTGCACAATTTTAGTGCGGTAAGGCACGTCCGTAAACCACACGTCAATCACCGGAAAACCGCTGATCGGTTTGATTTCATAAAGCAAATTATATTGCCCGCTGGCGGAAATTTCCCAACCGTAAATTGCTGCCGCATAAAGCAAAATCGGCGCCAGCCAGAAAATAGGAATAGATAACCCCACATAAGAAAGGGCTTGCAGACTTTTCGAAAAAATGCCTTGATTATTGAGCGCACTTAAAATTCCCAAAGGAATACTTAAAACTACTGCAAGCAGAAGTGCGCTAAAACAAAGTTCTAAAGTCGGCGGTAACACCGTAAAAATTAGCGATTTTAGCGATTGTCCGCCGTTATAGGTGATGCCTAAATCACCCTCTAATAAGGCGCCGAGATAATGAGAATAACTGCTGTAAATATTATTTGTAACAAGGGCGGCATTGAGTGGATCACGCATTAAGATGGCGAAGCTAAGCAGCGTTAAAATCAACAATAACAAGGCCGCCCAAAGCAGATGGCGTAATGCGGACCACAACATTATTATTTTTTCTCCTTGGTAAAGTAAAGCGTCGAGAAGTTCATGCTGCCGAACGGAGTTACTTGTACGCCTTTCACTTTGCTGCTTGCCACTAAAAAACGCTTGACGTTCGCAATCGGTATGATCGGTAATTCATTTAACACTAAATCCTGTGCCGCATTGTAATCTTTGGCGCGGTCGCTCAATGCGGTGCTGGTGAGCGCGTTATCCATCAGCTCATTAAACTTCGGATTGCACCAGTTAGATAAATTAGCCACTTCATTTTTCGTATCACAACTTAAAATTGGGCGCATAAAGCCGTCCGGGTCAAGATTTCCGGCCAACCAGCCGGTAAGGATCATATCGTAATCTTCCGTCGCGTGATTGAGTTGTTCTAACAGAAATGTGCGAGTAACCGAGCGAACTTTTACTTCCACACCCGCTTGCGCTAAATCCCATTTAATCAATTCTGCCGTTTTAAGCGGCGATGGGTTATACATTTGCTCTTCATTGAGTACCCACATAGTTAAATGCAATTTTTTATCTTGCAATATTTTTTTTGCTTGTTTCGGCGAGTAATCAAAATCAAATTCCGGTGTGTTTACACTGGACGCCCAAGAGACGTTCGGAATGATGTTATTAGCCACCGTTGCAGTGTTGTGATAAATGTTACGTACAATACGTGCGCGGTTAATGCTTCGGGAAATTGCTTGACGAATCTGTGCGTCTTGCATCAATGGTTTATTAAAGTTAAACGCCAAATAAGACAAATTCATACCGTCCGCCGATTGTAGATAATAGCGTTCGTCATTATCGTGCAACAGGCCAAGTTGGCTCACTTCCGGATAAGCGGCGATTTGGCATTCATTATTGAAAAATTTAACGAGGCGTCCGGTTCTATCAGAGGAAAGATCCACTACGATATGCTGAATTTTTGCGTCTTTGTTCCAGTAATTGTCGTTGCGTAATAAACGCACATATTGGTTATAAACATAATCCTGTACTTGATACGGCCCCGTGCCGACGGGATGTGTATCTAATTGGGCAAGGTTATCATCGGCGCTTAATTGATAGGTATATTCTTGTGAAAAAATAATGGCGTATTGGCTGGCAAGATGGGACAAAATTGAGGAATCCGGCTCAAATAATTCAATCTTGACTAAATAAGGATTAACCGCACTGACAGATTTAATTTTTTGATTTAATTTGATGCTGTCGAAATACGGAAAACGGACTTTTTTCGCTTGTTCGTGGAATACGCGATATTGCGGATTTTTATCATGCGTCGGATTATCTTGATTCAAAATTGGCAGATAAGTGTCGTGCCCGAGTACACGATTAATAGAAAACACCACGTCTTCCGCATTAAAATCACGCGTCGGCGTAAACCATGGGGTGTGGTGAAATTTCACGCCTTTGCGTAAATTAATTAAAATCGTTTTGCCATCGTCGGAAATTGAATAGGACGTCGCTAAAGAAGGCGTCACCGTCGCACTATGATTTTTAATTTCAAATAATTTGTTATAAATTTGCTCCGTCACCACATTCATACTGGTGCCGGCATCCGCCGTTTGCGGATTAAAAGAAAAACCCGACGCATTGGTGCAATAAATCAATCCGTTTTCCGTTAAACTTTGCGGCACGCGCGGCGCCGCTTGAACTTGCGATAACAAGCTCGTATTTAACAGGAAACAAAGAAATGTCAGGTTTAGACGCAACATAATGAGTGGGTTATGATAAATTATGCCGCAAATTGTAAGGTATATTAGTAAAAATGGCTAGGTTATTGAATGCTTAACACCCTCCAAAAAGAACTCAATCAAATCATTAACCGCGGGTTTGACCGCAACTTACGCTTGGCGGTAACCGGTTTAAGCCGTAGCGGAAAAACCGCATTTATTACCAGCTTGATCAATCAACTGTTATCCGTTAATCAAACTTCACCAAATCATTTGCCATTATTCGAAGCGGCACGCAACGGTTCGATTTTGGCGGTAAAACGTGTGCCGCAGAATGATTTGAGCGTACCGCGTTTTGATTATGAGGCTAATTTAAACGATCTGCTCCAACGGCCACCGCATTGGTGCCGCTCTACACGAGGCGTGAGTGAAACCCGTTTAGCAATCCGTTTTCAGCGTCAATCCGGTTTGCTGCGTCATGTGAAAGAGCGCGGCACGCTTTATTTGGATATTTTTGATTATCCGGGCGAATGGTTGTTGGATTTGCCGTTGCTTAATTTGGATTTCCAACAATGGTCGCTAGAACAGCATCAAATTACACAGGGCGTACGGGCGGAATTAGCGCAACCTTGGTTGGCGACGCTCAAAAAACTGGATCTCAATGCGGTTGCGAATGAAGATGTTTTAGCCAAACTCGCCAAAAGTTATACCGATTACCTCCATCAATGCAAAGTGCAAGGCATGCAATTTATTCAGCCGGGACGTTTTGTTTTGCCGGGAGAATTGGAAGGCGCGCCGGCGTTGCAATTTTTCCCATTGGTACATGTGTCGGAAGCTGACTGGAAAAGATTGAAAAAAGATGCCAAATCAAACAGTTATTTTGCGCTCTTGACTAAACGTTACGATTATTATCGCAATAAAGTCGTGAAAGGCTTCTATGAGCAGTATTTTTCCACGTTTGATCGCCAAGTGATTTTGGCGGATTGCTTAACGCCGTTGAATCACGGCCGGCAAGCATTTTTAGATATGCAAGCCGGGCTGAACGGGCTGTTTAAAAATTTCCATTACGGCAGCCGCAATTTTTTGACTCGTTTATTTTCCCCGCGCATTGATAAATTGATGTTTATCGCCACTAAAGCGGATCATATCACGAGCGATCAAATGCCGAATTTAGTCAGTTTGATGCGCCAATTAGTGCAAGAGGGCGGTCGCCATGCGGAATTTGCAGGCATTGATACGGAATATGTCGCCATCGCCGCTATTCGTGCCACCAAACAAGTAATTGTGAATCAAAACGGTAAACAAATTAAGGCGATTCAAGGTGTACGTTCGAAAGATAAGCAGCTAATTACTCTTTATCCGGGCAGCGTGCCGAGCAAATTGCCAAATCAAGAATTTTGGCAAAAACGTGTAAATGTTGGCGGTGAAAACGAGACGGGTGCGCATTTTGAATTTGATCATTTTGAGCCGCAACCGCTTGAACAAGGCGACGTAATTCCACATCTACGGATGGATGCGGTGTTGCAGTTTTTGCTAGGAGATCGATTTGAGTAAGCGATGATAATTTTGGCAAGTTCGTCATTGCCTTGCTCCAAGTATAGAGCAAGGCGCCGAAGAACGGGGTTTCAATGCGGTGCTAATTTGATCGTGTAATTTTGCCTTATCGCAACGATGGCAACCCTTGTAAACGGAAGCGGCGGGAATTAGCTTAGACGTTGCCGAATATCATTTGCTAAGGAATCCAGCATTTCATAACGTTTGCGATACATGGAACGTTTTTTGCTGACGATATCTTCGAGCGGTTTGCGTTCGATTTCCAGTGGCAGTCGCCAATAAGGCGCGTGATAAACGCCTTGATTTTCTTGCCAGAATTCGTCGTAATTAAACAAAATCTTACTGCGTGCGGAAAGCCGATATTTGCCTTGCGATTTATGCGGAATACCGACTAACTCGCATTGCCAATGTTTTGCCAGTTCGCGAAATACATTCATTAGCATAAACATTGGGCGCACGCCGTGTAAATCTTTGGTGGCTTGTTTCACCAATTCTTGCGTATTGCCGTGGCGCGGGCCTTGCATGGACGCGATAAGTAATTGATTCGGCGCCAAGAAAGTAAAAGAGGCATCATAAATGCGCTCGTCTTTTTGATTTCGAATGTTGATGGCGAAGTAGCCCTCGAAAGGATCGATTTCATTAATGCTTAAATTCAGCGTAAGATCATTACTTAATCGGCTGATTAAAATTACTTGTTCTTTAAGCAATCGCTCGCATAAGATCAAACCCAATTTTTGCTCTGCAATATTCAGATTTTGCGTAATCGCCTCGAATCGTTGCTGAGCAGAAAAACGTTTGTCGCAATAAGTGCTCAATAAGGGATTGAAACGATAATAATCTCGCGTAAAAAGTAACTGCCATTGATTTTTTTGATTTAAAAATTCAATCAGTTGATCACATTGTTTTTGGTGAAGAAAGCGGTACGCATAGTAACGAAGCTTTTCGCGCAATTGTTTCGCTAAAGGGCGGTCTTTGGAATAAGGATACATTTGCGCGTAAGTCGGAAAGGAAATGTTAGTCATTGGGGTATTTTAGTTTGATTGGTTATCGCATAGTGCGAACAGAAATAAAAAAACAGGGCGTATTTTATAATGGAAAAGCAAATTTTCAATCAGAATAATGAAATCGAGGCGGAAACCTTTCGCCCGAAACAAGAATTTACTCATGTGGAAATTATTCCCGATGAAACGTTAGAAGGTGACTCGCTTGACGACCAATTCGAGCGTTCAATAACGCCGCAATCCGGCATTTGGAAAACCTTGCTGAAACTGACCGCGCTTTTGTTCGGTACAGCGACATTGGCGCAATCGGTGCAGTGGATTTGGGACAGTTGGCAAAATCAGCAATGGATTTATTTGGCATTTTCGGTGGTAAGTCTTGTCATCGTGTTATTCGCTATCAAAGAAATCTTCGGCGAATGGCGTCGTTTAGTGCGCCTGAAAAAACGCGAACGGTTGCAGCAACAAAGCCGTTTACTATGGCGCTCTGATGCCGATATAGCGGGCTTCAATGCGGTGCCGGATCGCCCCTTCGAATATCAAGACGGCGAACGAGGTAAAACACTTTGTTTAGCGATGGTGGAAGCGTTGCAGTTAGATAATCAATCACCCACCGTTGTGCAATGGCAAAATCAGCTCGATGACGCCTATACCGCACAAGAAGTGGCGCAACTGTTTAGCCGAAATGTGCTTAAACCGTTTGATGCTAAAGCGAAAAAATTGATTGGCAAAATGGCGGCAGAATCTGCCGTGGTGGTGGCGATTAGCCCGTTAGCCTTGGTGGATATATTTTTTGTGGCGTGGCGCAATTTGCGTTTGATCAATAACATCGCCGAGATTTATGGCATCGAACTTGGCTATTGGAACCGCATTCGCTTGTTGCGTATGGTGTTGCTGAATATCGCTTTTGCAGGTGTAACCGAAATGGTGCAGGATGTCGGACTGGATTGGCTTTCACAAGATCTCACTGCCAAACTTTCAGCACGTGCAGCGCAGGGAATTGGCGTCGGTCTATTAACTGCGCGGCTTGGCGTGAAAGCCATGGAATTTTGTCGTCCGCTTGCTTTTCAACAAAATGAAAAACCAAAACTTTCTCATATTCAAAAAGAACTACTCACCACGGTTAAAGATGCGGTGCTAAATAAGAAAGTGAAGGAAAAAGAAGCGGTGTAAAAGAAAATGCGCGTTAGATAACGCGCATTTTTGTTATTACAACAACGGACTGAACAAAAAGAACAAGCGTTCGATAATGCGATAATAAAATGGTCGGACGAACCATTTTTGTTTGTTGAGCAATTCCGAATTGGCAATGTAACTTTCATGCAAAATCGCTACTTCGTTAGCAAACGCGCGATCTTCAACTGCAAGGGCCAGTTCGAAATTTAAGAAGAAACTGCGCAAATCCATGTTCATGGTGCCGATGAGTGAGAGCTTGTTGTCGATTAATACGCTTTTGGTGTGCAACAACCCCGCTTCAAATTCGTAGATTTCTACGCCGGCGGAAAGTAAATCGTCAAAAAACGTACGACTTGCCCAACCGACCATTAAGGAATCGTTTTTCTTTGGCAGTACCAAGGAAACTTTTACGCCGCGTAACGCTGCGATACGTAAGGCTTCGGCGATGCTGTGGCTTGGCACGAAATAAGGTGATGTAATTGTGATGCTTTCGCGTGCGGAATAAATTGCCAGCGCTAAACTTTGCGGCGCGAGATCGTCTGGAAACGCAGGGCCGGTGGCGATGACTTGCACTGAATGGGTGTCATTGTCGTCAATCGACACAAGTGGGCAATCCGGCAACAGCAGCGGCAATTCTACACCCGTTTCGATTTCCCAGTCCCACGCATGCAAACTGTTTAACACGGCAGACACCGCGCCGTTTACGCGCACCATCACATCAACCCAATTTCCCACGTGGCGGTCTTGCTTGAAAAACGCCGGATCGACCATATTCATGCTGCCGGTGTAGGAAATTTGATTATCAATAACGATAATTTTGCGATGTTGACGCAAGTCAATGCGGCTAAAAAACATTCGAAACGGATTAACGTGCAAGGTTTCCACAATTTCGATGCCTTGTGCGCGCAGTTCACGACAGGCTTGGCTTTTCAAAAACGGACGACTGCCGACAGAATCAAGCAAAATACGAATGTTCACTCCTCGTTGTTGCGCTTCAAGCAAGGTTTTCGCGACATTTTCCACCATGCCTTGATTCGACCAAATATAAAATACCATATTGATAGAATGTTGCGCTTGCCGAATATCCTCGATAATGCTCCGCATGATGTTTTCTGCCGTGTCGAGAATATGTAGCTCGTTGCCGCGAATACAAGGAATGCCCAAACGACGATAATTAAGATCGAAGAGCGGTCGATATCGCAGATTTTTCGGCATACTGATTAAATCGGTTTGCTCGGATAAATGTGCCAGCCAAGCGCGATATTTCGGATGCAAGCGACGAAAGGCGTCGGCGCGTTTGCTGCCGAGTTTTATTTCGCCGAAAATTAAATAGGCTAACACGCCGATCACCGGCACAAGATAAATCAGCATCAGCCAAGAAAGGGTGGCGGAGGAAGACTGTTTTTTCACTAAGAGACGCAGGGTGACCGAGATAATGGTTAGCCACGCCAACACGGGGATGATATAAACCAGTATAATATGTTCAAGATTCATTAAAATTTAGCTTATGACATTTGAAATTCTTTTAAAACGACGCGATTTTATCATCATTTACAAGCCTTGTGGTATGAGCGTGCATAAAGACGGGGCTGAGGTCGGACTCACCGAGCTTATTGCGCGGCAGCTTGGGGTCGCGCAGGTATGGTTGGTGCACCGTTTGGATAAAGTGACATCGGGCTTGTTGCTCCTCGCCCTCAATGCCGAAAGCGCGGCGGCACTTTCCCGACTGTTCGCAGAGCACCGCATTGAAAAGACTTATCTCGCCTTAAGTGGGCAAAAGCCGAAAAAAAAGCAAGGTCTCATTATCGGTGATATGCGCAAAGTCAGAAATGGCGCATGGAAATTGTGCCAAAGTCGTGAAAACCCGGCGATTACGCGATTTCAGTCGGTCAGTTGTGAAGCAAATTTGCGTTTATTTGTTTTGCAACCGAAAACCGGTAAAACTCATCAATTACGCGTCGCTATGAAAAGTCTCGGCAGCCCGATTTTAGGCGATGTGCTTTACGGTAAAAATGCCTCGGCGTTTGATCGGACTTATTTGCACGCGGCTCGTCTGCAATTTGAATTTAACGGCGAAACATTTGATGTGTTTGCTGCGCCGCAAGAGGGAGCGTGGTGGCGGAAAGCAAGTGTTCTGGCCAAAATGGCCGAAAAGCCGTTTTTAGGAAACGCGCAAATCTCTGTATAATAGCCAAAATTTTTTTCTTAATAGGAACACCAATGAAATTTATTTCTTTTAATATTAATGGTTTACGAGCTCGTCCGCATCAACTTGAAGCAATTATTGAAAAATACCGACCGGATGTTATCGGTTTGCAGGAAATTAAAGTGGCGGACGAACAATTTCCTTATGACATCACGGAAAACTTGGGATATCACGTGTTCCATCACGGTCAAAAAGGCCATTACGGCGTAGCGTTGCTGACCAAACAAGCGCCGGAATCAGTACGTCGAGGTTTTCCGACAGACAGCGAAGACGCTCAAAAACGTATCATTATGGCTGATTTTGAAACGAAATTCGGATTGCTTACGGTGATTAACGGCTATTTTCCACAGGGCGAAAGTCGGGCACATGAAACGAAATTTCCGGCAAAAGAAAAATTTTACGCCGATCTTCAACGTTATTTAGAGAAAGATCACGATAAATCAAATCCGATTCTTATTATGGGCGATATGAATATTAGCCCGAGCGATTTGGATATCGGCATCGGCGAAGAAAATCGCAAACGTTGGTTACGTACCGGCAAATGTTCGTTTTTACCGGAAGAACGAGAATGGTATCAGCGTTTGTATGATTACGGTTTGGAAGACAGTTTTCGCAAACTCAATCCGACATCAAGCGACAAATTTTCGTGGTTCGATTACCGCTCAAAAGGTTTTGACGACAACCGCGGCTTACGTATCGACCACATTTTAGTGAACCATCAATTAGCGCAACATTGCGTGGACGCAGGCATTGCGTTAGACATTCGTGCATTGGAGAAACCTTCCGATCATGCACCGATTTGGGCGGAATTTAAATAGGAAAATCAAATGGATATGGCTAATTGGCAGAATTATCGTTCGAGTGTAAACGGTATGCCTGCCGTATTTACCGCAAATATTGAAAACGTTGAACAATTTCGCGACAACAATTGTAATAAAATCGTACAATTTGCGCTTTTTTATGAACGCGATGAAACAGGGATGCCGTCGGCAAGGGAATATGATCTGTTGATTCATCGCATATTTAAATTACTTGCGCAATTGAGTGCGCTTCCGCAGGTATTTTTTGCCGGGCATTTTATTTGTAACGGCCAGGTCAAAATGCATTTTTACTGCGAACGGCCAGAAATTGTGCTGGAAACTTTGTCGCAAATCGATTTTGTGGAAGAAATAAACGTACAAGATGACCCGAATTGGGATATTTATTTCGATTTTCTGTTGGCCTCGCCGTTAGAAGTGAAAATAAACGCCACCGAGGAGTTATTGGGGCTGTTGCAAAGTAAAGGATGCGATTTAAGCGAGAGTTATACGGTGGAACACAGTTTTCATTTTAATGAGGAAGAAGATATGTTGCCTTTTATGGATGAGTTGAGTTTAGGCGATTATTTTTTCACGACGTTGCAATATTCCGTGCAACCGGTTCAATTTGACGAAGAAGGCGACTTTTATTATCTGGTGAAACTTGAGCAGGAGATTTCTCTTGATAACGGTGAAATTTTCGAACAAGTGGAAAGATTTGAAAAATTGGCGAATCGATTTATGGGCGAGTATATCGGCTGGGAATGCGATGATTTAATGGAAGAAAGTAAGCAGTTAAATTAATCAAATAGGCAAAATTAGACGGCGATTCGATTGGGCGATTTTGGACCATTGAATTGCCGTTTTTCTTTGGAAAATAGTATTTTCGTTCCACAATCACCGCTCAATGCGGTGCTCAATGCGGTGCTCAATGCGGTGCTCAATGCGGTGCTCAATGCGGTGCTCAAT